>NZ_JBEOVG010000156.1:0-10798 GCF_040295345.1 Actinosynnema sp. NPDC002837 | reverse complement strand
GGGGACCGGCCACCAGGCCGGTCCCCTTCGTCGATCGTCGCGCCGCGGGCCTCAGGTCCGGGCGGGCGGCACGACCACCACGGGGCACGTCGCGTGACGCAGGCAATCCGCCGCCACGCTGCCCAGGACCAGCTCGGCGAGCCTGCTGTGCCCGTGGGTGCCGACCACGAGCAGGTCCGCCTGCCGGGACGCTTGAGCCAGCGCGGTGCCCGCGTCACCGGTGATGGTCACCTCGGCGACCGGCGGCGCGCCCGGCACGGTCGCACGGACGTCCCGCACGATCGCGTGGAGCTCGCGCGCCGGGTGCCGGTGGCCAGGGGTGTCGGCGTGCGGGTGCACGCCCATCGACGTCGCCGCCACGAACTCCGGTTCGCGCAGCCACGCCATCGTCGCTTCGACGGTGTCACCGGTCTTCACCGCTTGCGCCAGCGCCCAGCGCAGCGCCGCACGGCTCGCCGGCGAGCCGTCCACACCAACCAGGATCATGGCCTTCTCCTCTCCGTTCACCTGGAGCGTTCGCCCTGCGCCGGCCTGACCGACAGGGGCTTAAGCCACCACCCGTCGGGGCCGATGCGCACCACCGCCCACCCCGCACCGCCTTCAGGGTCGAAGGTCCCGGAGCTGACGGGACCGCGGCCACTGACCAGGCCGTTCCCGCGTCGGGAGGCTGGGAGCGACACCCGAGGAGGGGACATGGACGAGACGATCGTGGTGGGCGTGGACGGCTCACCGGTCAGCCGGACCGCGCTGGACTGGGCGGTCGAGGAGGCGAAGCTGCGCGGCTGCGCGGTCGAGGCGGTCCTCGCCTGGCACGTGGACCACGCCATGGTGATCGGGCCGATGTCGGCGACCGTCGCCGCCATGATGGACCGCGACAAGCTGCGCGAGGAGCACCAGCACGTGCTCGACGAGGTCGTGGCGGAGGCCGGTGGCGACGTCCGCGCGGTGCTCGCCGAGGGCGACGCCCGCGACGTGCTGACCAAGGCGTCCGAGCACGCGGCGCTGCTCGTGGTCGGCAGCAGGGGAGCGGGACCCATCCGCGGTGCCCTGCTCGGTTCGGTCAGCTCCTACTGCGTGCACCACGCCACCTGCCCCGTGGTGGTCTTGCGCGCGCCCAAGCCGGAGCACGTCGACCCGAAGCCCGTCATCACGCCGGGACCGCTGCTGTGACCGCCGCGCTGAACGTCGACCGGGCGTTGCTGGCGGACGGGTCGGTGGTGGCGGTGCGCGAGCTGGGCCCGGCCGACGCGGACGCCCTGCTCGCGCTGCACCGCGACCTGCCGGTGGACGACCGCTACCTGCGGTTCTTCAGCGCCGCGCCCCGCCACCTGGACGAGTTCGTCGTTCGGCTGACGTCACCGGGGGAGCCGCTGCACGTGGTGATCGGGGCGCTCGACTCGGACGTGCTGGTGGGTGCCGCGAGCTACGTCCTGCTGGACGACGACACGGCCGAGGTGGCGCTGGTGGTGGCGCACGACCGGCAGTCCCACGGCGTCGGCACGCTGCTGCTGGAACACCTTGTCTCACTGGCCAGGCGGCGTGGCGTGCGGCGGTTCCGCGCGGACGTGCTCGCGGTGAACTCGAAGATGTTGCGGGTCTTCGCCGACCTCGGTCTGGTGTGGACGTCCGCAGCGGCCGACGGCGAGGTGCGCGTCGACCTCGGTCTCGACCCCGGTGAGCGGTACTTGGAGGCCATCGCCGACCGCGAGCAGGCCGCCGACGTGGCCAGCCTGCGCGCGGTCCTCGAGCCCGCCTCGGTCGTCGTGGTCGGCGCGAGCCGCAAGTCGTCCTCCGTGGGCAACGCGGTGCTGGCCAACCTGCTCGACGGCGGCTACGCCGGAGCCCTGTACGCGGTGAACCCGCACGCCCGGCGGGTGTTGGGGGTGAAGTGCCACCCGAGGGTGACCGACCTGCCCGAGGCGCCCGAGCTGGCGGTGGTGTGCGTGCCCGCCGAGGCGGTCGCGCGGGTCGCCGAGGACTGCGGTCGGCGTGGGGTGAAGGCGTTGGTCGTGATCACCTCCGGCGTCGATCCCGACGGACTGCTGGAGGTCGTGCGGCGGCACGGCATGCGCATGGTCGGCCCGAACTGCGTGGGCGTGTCCAGCACGGACCCGGACGTGAGGCTGGACGCGACCTTCACCCGCGACCGGACGGAACCGGGTGGGATCGGCCTGGTCACCCAGTCCGGTGGTGTCGCGATCGCCGCGGCCGAGCGGCTGCGGCGGCTGGGTCTGGGCACCTCGCAGCTGGTCTCGACCGGGGACAAGTACGACGTGTCCGGCAACGACCTGCTGCTGTGGTGGGAGCGCGACGAGCGGACCCGGGCGGTGGCGCTGTACCTGGAGTCGTTCGGCAACCCGCGCAAGTTCTCGCGCCTGGCCCGACGGGTGGCGCGCCGCAAGCCGGTGCTGGCGATCCGGGCCGCGAGCAGCGAGGCCGGTCAGCGTGCCGCCGCCTCCCACACCGCCTCGACCGCGACCCCGGCGGTAACCCGGGACGCGCTGTTCCGGCAGGCGGGCGTGATCGCGGTGGACGGCGTCGGCGAGATGGTCGACGTGCTGGCCGCGCTGCACGCCACGCCGCTGCCCGCCGGTCGCGGTGTGGCCGTGCTGGGCAACGCGGGCGGGCTGGGTGTGCTGGCCGCGGACGCCTGCGTCCACCACGGGCTGACCATCGCCGACCTGGGCCCGGGCACGGTCGAGGCGCTCACGTCGCTGCTTCCCGGCACCGCGAGCCCGCACAACCCGGTCGACACGACGGCGGTCGTGGACGACGCGACGTTCGCCCGTTGCCTCGACGTCCTGGTCGCCGACCCGGCGGTGGACGCGGTCATCGCGGTCACCGTGCCCACCTCGTTGGGCGACCCGGCGGGCGGCATCCACCGCACGGCCATGCCGGTGCTAGCGGTGAGCGCCGACCAGGACGGGTCGGTGTCGCTGCGCGCCGACGGTATCGCCTGCTACGCCGAACCCGCCCGCGCCGCCGCCGTGCTGGCCGCGCTGGTCGAGCGCGCAGCGTGGTTGCGCCGTCCGCCGCCGGGGCCGACCGAGCTGCCTGGGACCGACCTGCCGACTGCCCGAGCCGTCGTCGCCGAGCACCTCACCGCCGAGCCCGGAGGCGGCTGGCTGGAACCCGACCAGGTGGTGCGCCTGCTGACCGCGTTCGGGCTGCCCGTTCTCGGCGGCGTGCTGGTGCCTGATGCCGAATCGGCGGTGGCGGCGCAGCAGTCTTTCGGCGGGCCGGTCGTGCTCAAGGCCGTGGCACGCGGGCTGCTGCACAAGAGCGAGGGCGGCGGTGTGCTGCTCGACCTGGCCGGCGAGGACGCCGTGACCTACGGCTTCGAGTCGCTGCGCGAGCGGTTCGGCGATCGGTTGCACGGCGTGTTCGTGCAGCCCATGGCCGAGCGGGGGCGTGAGCTGATCGTCGGCGTGGTGACCGATCCCCAGTTCGGGCCGCTCGTGGTGACCGGTCTGGGTGGGGTGGACACCGACCTGGTGGACGACCGCGCCGCCGCGCTCGCGCCGTTGTCGGAGGCGGACGTGGACGACCTGCTGCACGGCTTCCGCGCCGCACGCCGGGTGTTCGCCGACTACGACGAGGCGGCTGTGCGGGACGTGCTGCTGCGGGTCGGCCGACTGGCCGAACTCGTCCCGGAGATCGCCGAGCTCGACCTCAACCCGCTCGTCCTGACCGACCACCGCGCGCTGGCCGTGGACGCGAGGGTGCGCGTCGCGCCCGCCCAGCCGGTCGACCCGTTCCTGCGCCGGCTCCGCGACCCGAGGAGGACGCCATGACCGTCATCGCCACCGCCCCGGTCGAGGTGACCTACGAGTCCGGTGAGGAGTACGTGGTCCGGCTGCGTGATCACCGGGTCCGCACCGACCAACCGGCGGCGTCCGGCGGCCACGACCTGGGCCCGAGCCCGGTCGAGCTGCTGGTCGCGTCGATGGCCGCCTGCACCGCCTTCTACGCGGGCCGGTTCCTCGACCGCCACGGCCGATCGCGCCAAGGCCTGGCGGTGACCGCCGAGTACCGGACGGCGTCCGACCCGCTCGACCGCGTCGCCGAGGTGTGGCTGACCGTGCGCGTGCCGTCCGGGCTGTCCGAGCGGCACAAGACCGCCCTGCTGGCCGTGGTCCAGCACTGCACCGTCCACAACACGCTCCGGCGAGCGCCGGAGATCGTCATCGAGTTGAACGAGGTGAAGTCATGAACGCAGGTCCGATCGTGGTCGGCATCGACGGCACCCCCGCGGGTGACCGCGCGCTGCGCTGGGCCATGGACGAGGCGGTGCAGCGCGAGCTTCCGCTGCACGTGGTCAACGCCTACGCCTACGAGCCGCTGGCCGACTGGGCGATGACGTCCGAGCAGGACGCGCGGGTCCGGTCGGAGGCGCTGGTCGAGGACGCGCTGCGCGCCGCCTCCGTGGGCAGGCTGAGGTTCCCGCGGATCATCCGGCACTGCGTGCGCGGACCGGCCGCCGAGGCGCTGGAAGCACAGGCGCGGGGCGCGTCGATGCTGGTGGTGGCCTCGCACAGCGGCAGCCGGCTGCGGCGCGTCCTGTTGGGCAGCACCAGCGCGCACTGCGTGCGGCACGCGACCGTGCCCGTGGTCGTCCTTCCTCCGAGCGACGAGCGGCACGACGGGGTCGAGGTCCGCGCGGGACAGGAGGCCGGGCGATGAGGGTCCGCGACCTCATGACGCGCGAGGTGGTGACCGTCTCGCCCGAGACGCCGGCGCGTGACGCCGTGGCGCTGCTGGCCACCAAGGGGTTCACCGCCCTGCCGGTGGTCGACGGAGCCGGCACCCTGGTCGGCGTGGTCACCGAGACCGACGCGCTGCGCGACCGGCTGCCGGTCGACCCGCGCTCGCTGGTGCACGGGCAACCGTCACGAGCGCGTCCCGTCCCGCGCAGGACGGTCGCCGACGTGATGAGCGAGCCGGTCGCCGGCGCGTCGCCCGGCACGGACGTCGCGGAGCTGGCCAGGCGGATGCTGGAGCACGGCGTGCGCAGCGCGTGCGTGGTCGACGGCAAGCGGCTCGTCGGCATCGTCACCCGCCGCGACATGCTGCGGGCGATCAGTCGCGACGACCGCACGCTGGCCGCCGAGGTCCGGCACCGCTTGGGCCTCTACGCCGGCCCGCACCGCTGGACGGTGTCCGTGGTGGACGGTCGGGTGGCGATCGTGGACGAGCTGGACGATGAACGCGACCGCCACGTGGCCGCGGTGCTCGCGGGCGCCGTGCCCGGCGTGGTCGACGTCAGCTTCCCGGAGACCCGTCATGCCGTCGACCACGGCTGAACGCGAGGCCACGCCGCACGGCATGCCGGTGCACGAGGTCGTGCTGCTCGCCGAGACCGACGCCGACACCGGCCTGTCCGGCGTCGGCGCCGCCGAGCGGCTGGCCTCGCTCGGACCGAACAAGCTGCCCGAACGCCGCGGCCCCGGACGTCTGCGACGGATGCTCGCCCAGTTCCACAACCCGCTGATCTACGTGCTGCTGGCCGCCGCCGCGCTGACCGCCGTGCTGGGCGAGACCGTGGACGCCTCCGTGGTGCTGGGCGTGGTGCTGGTCAACGCGATCGTCGGCTACCTGCAGGAGGTTCGCGCCGAACGCGCGCTCGACGCCCTGGAAGCCATGGTCCGCACCGAGGCCACGGTGATCCGCGACGGCACCGCCGCGCGGATCACCTCCGACGAACTCGTGCCCGGCGACCTCGTGGTGCTGGAGGAGGGCGACCAGGTGCCCGCCGACCTGCGGCTCGTGCGCACGCGCGAGCTGCGCGTGGACGAGTCCGCGTTGACCGGTGAGTCGCAGCCGTCCGCCAAGGACCCGCTGCCCGTGCCGCACGACGCCGCGCTGGCCGACCGCACCAACATGGCCTACTCCGGCACGCTGGTCACCACTGGTGGCGGGCGTGGCGTGGTGGTCGCCACCGGCGCGGACACCGAGATCGGGCAGGTCCACCGACTGGTCGGCACCACCACGACCGTGCAGACGCCGCTGACCCGCAAGCTCGCCCGGTTCAGCAAGCTGCTCACCGCCGTCATCCTCGGCCTGGCCGCGGTCACCGTCGTGATCGGCGTGCTGCGCGGCGAGCCGTTCGCCGAGATGGTGACCGCCGCCGTCGCCCTGGCCGTCGGCGCGATCCCCGAAGGGCTGCCCGCGGCGGTCACGGTGACGCTGGCCATCGGCGTCGCCCGCATGGCCCGGCGCAACGCCGTCATCCGCCGCCTGCCCGCCGTGGAGACGTTGGGCAGCACCACGGTCATCTGCACCGACAAGACCGGAACGCTCACCGCCAACGCCATGACCGTGCGCCAGGTCGTCGCCGGTGGGCAGCGCTGGGAGGTCGACGGCATCGGCTACTCGCCGCTGGGGGAGTTCCCGCCGCCGTCACCGGCCGTGCGTGACGTGCTGCTGGCGGGGCTGGCGTGCAACGACGCTCACCTGGTGCTCCAGGACGACCGGTGGACCGCCGTCGGCGACCCCACCGAGGCGGCGCTGGTCGTGTCGGCCCGCAAAGCCGGGCTGACGCCCGACGACGTGCCCGAACGGGTGGACGAGCTGCCGTTCACCTCGCAACGCCGGTTCATGGCCACCCGGCACGCCGGCGGCGTGGTCTACCTCAAGGGCGCGGTGGAGCGGATCTTCGAGTTCACCGGTTCCACCGACCACACCGAAGCCGATCAGCTCGCGCACGAGGGGATGCGCGTGCTGGCGTTCGCGCGAGCGCACGTGCCCGAAGGCAGCCCGTTGACCGAGGACGCTCTGCACGGCGCCGTGCCGCTGGGCCTGCAGGCGATGCACGACCCACCTCGACCCGAGGCCATCGAGGCGGTCCGCGCCTGCCAGGAGGCGGGCATCGAGGTCCGCATGATCACCGGCGACCACCTCGGCACCGCCCGCGCCATCGCCACCCACTTCTCCCTGCCCGACGACGCCGTGCACGCCCGCGTGTCACCCGAGGAGAAGCTGAGGCTGGTCAAGCAGATCCAGGCGGACGGGCACGTGGTCGCGATGACCGGCGACGGCGTCAACGACGCCCCGGCCCTGCGGCGCGCCGACATCGGCGTGGCAATGGGCCGCGGCGGCACCGAGGTGGCCAAGCAGGCCGCCGACATGGTGCTGACCGACGACAACTTCTCGTCCATCCGCGCCGCGGTGGAGGAGGGGCGCGCGGTCTTCGACAACCTGCGCAAGTTCATCATCTGGACCCTGCCCACCAACATGGCGGAGGGCCTGGTCATCCTCACCGCGATCCTGCTGGGCACCGCCCTGCCGATCCTGCCGGTGCAGATCCTGTGGATCAACATGACCACGGCCGTGGCGCTCGGGTTGACGCTGGCCTTCGAACCACGTGAGCCGAACGTCATGCGACGCCCGCCGCTGCCGCCGTCCCTGCCGCTGCTGACCGGGGCCCTGATGCAGCGCATCCTGCTGGTGTCGGCCGTGCTGCTGGCCGGCTCGTTCGCCGCGTTCCACCTGCACGGCGGCACGCTGGACCAGGCCCGGACGGTCGCGGTGAACGTCTTCGTGGCCGCCCAGATCGCCTACCTGTTCAACTGCCGGTCGCTGCGCGACCTCCGGCCGCGCGTCGGCTTCCGCCGCAACCCCTGGCTGGTGGTCGGCATCGCCGTCACCGCCGCCCTCCAACTGCTGTTCACCTACGCGTCGTTCATGAACACCCTGTTCCACACCGCGCCGATCGGCTGGCGTGACTGGACGGCCGTGGTGGCGCTGGCCGTCGTCGCCTACGGGGTCGTCGAAGTGGAGAAGTGGTTGCGACGCAAGTGAGCCGGTGATCCGGGAGCTGTCCAGCGCTCCCGGATCACCGGCTCCGTGACGACGGGTTCAGCGGCCCATGTCGGCGAGTTGGTGCTGCAGCTTGTCGTGCAGCAGGTCCACGGCCTCCTGGTAGGTCTCTGCGGTCGCGTCGGCGTTGACCGGCGTGCCGTTGACGTCCAGCGTCGCGTGCGCCACCAGCAGGCGCGGCCCGTCGGTGCTCAGCCGCACCTTGGCGTAGGAGATGTCGGCGGGGGCGTACTTGGCGATGGCGGCGACCTTGGCGCGGGCGTACTCGGCGGCCTCGCCGGGCAGTCCGGTGGCCAGGTCGACCCGGATGTTGACGATCTCGTGCACGTGGCTCATGCCTCCAGACTCCCCCTGCGCCGAAAACGTCGACAGTGACCAAAGTCCCGGCCGGCAGGGACTCCCGGAACTGGGGCCGGCCCGACGGCCGAACCAGGCTGGGAACCAACACCCCCAACCCTGGTCAGGAGAGCGAGATGTCGCAGCAGCCGGAGAACACCGCGCCGGACTTGTCCTTGGTCGACGCCTACTGGCGGGCCGCGAACTACCTCTCGGCAGGGCAGATCTACCTGCTGGACAACCCCCTGCTGATCGAGCCGCTGACCCCGGAGCACATCAAGCCCCGGCTGCTCGGCCACTGGGGCACGACGCCGGGCCTGAACTTCCTCTACGCCCACCTGAACCGCGTGATCAACGACCGTTCCCAGGACGTGCTCTTCGTGACCGGGCCGGGGCACGGCGGCCCGGCGCTGCTGGCCAACACGTGGCTGGAGGGTTCCTACACCGACACGCACCCGAACGTGCCGCGTGACGGCGAGGGGATGCGCAAGCTGTTCCGCCAGTTCTCCTTCCCCGGCGGCGTGCCCAGCCACGTCGCGCCGGAGGTGCCGGGGTCGATCCACGAGGGCGGTGAGCTGGGCTACTCCCTGGCGCACGCGTTCGGCGCGGCGTTCGACAACCCCGACCTGGTCGTGGCATGCGTGGTCGGCGACGGTGAGGCCGAGACCGGGCCGCTGGCGGCGAGTTGGCACGGCACCAAGTTCCTCGACCCGGCCCACGACGGCGCGGTGCTCCCGATCCTGCACCTCAACGGCTACAAGATCGCCAACCCGACGATCCTGGCGCGCATCCCGAACGAGGAGCTGGACTCGTTGCTGCGCGGCTACGGCTACGCGCCGTACTACGTGGAGGGCGACGACCCGGCCGTGCTGCACCCGCGCATGGCGGAGGTCTTCGACGAGGTGTTCGACGAGATCCGCCGCATCCAGGAGGTTGCCCGCGCGGGGGACACCGAGCGTCCCCGTTGGCCGATGATCGTGCTGCGCACCCCGAAGGGCTGGACCGGGCCGTCCGAAGTGGACGGCGTGCCGGTGGAGGGCACCTGGCGCTCGCACCAGGTCCCGCTCGCCGGTGTGCGCGACAACCCCGACCACCTCCGGCAGCTGGAAGCGTGGCTGCGCTCCTACCGCCCCGAGGAGCTGTTCGACACCGACGGACGGCCGCGACCCGAGCTGCTCGCGCTCGCCCCGCGCGGTGAGCTGCGCATGGGCTCGATCCCGCACGCCAACGGCGGTCTGCTGCTGCGTGAGCTGCGGATGCCCGGCACCACCCCGTACTCGGTCGAGGTGACCAAGCACGGCACCACCACCTCCGAGCCGACCCGCGCGCTGGGCCGGATGCTGCGGGACGTGATGACGCTCAACGAGGCTGAGAGGAACTTCCGCGTGTTCGGCCCGGACGAGACCGCGTCGAACCGGTTGGACGCGGTGTTCGAGGTGACCGCGAAGCAGTGGCTCGCGTCGAAGTTGTCCACCGACGAGCACCTGGACACCAACGGTCGGGTGGTGGAGGTGCTGTCGGAGCACCTGTGCCAGGGGTTCCTGGAGGGCTACCTGCTGACCGGTCGGCACGGGCTGTTCAACTGCTACGAGGCGTTCACCCACATCGTGGACTCGATGTTCAACCAGCACGCCAAGTGGCTCAAGACTCATCGCGAGATCGACTGGCGGCGTCCGGTGGCGTCGTTGAACTACCTGCTGTCCTCGCACGTGTGGCGGCAGGACCACAACGGCTTCTCCCACCAGGACCCGGGCTTCATCGACCACGTGATGAACAAGAAGGCCGAGGTCGTCCGCGTCTACCTGCCCGCCGACACCAACACCCTGCTGTCGGTGGCCGACCACTGCCTGCGCAGCCGCGACTACGTCAACGTCATCGTCTCGGGCAAGAACTTCACCCCCGACTGGCTCAGCCCCGAGGAAGCGGCGCTGCACTGCGCGCGTGGCGCGGGCATCTGGGAGTGGGCGGGCACGGACGACGGCCTGACCGAACCCGACGTGGTCCTGGCCTGCGCCGGCGACGCACCCACGTTGGAGGTCATGGCCGCCACCGCCCTGCTGCGCGAGCACCTGCCCGAGCTGAAGGTCCGCGTGGTCAACGTGGTCGACCTGGCCCGCCTGCAACCGGAGACCGAGCACCCGCACGGCATGCCCGACCACGAGTTCGACGCCCTGTTCACCCCCGACAAACCGGTCCTGTTCGCCTACCACGGCTACCCGTGGCTGATCCACCGCCTGACCTACCGCCGCACCAACCACCACAACATCCACGTCCGCGGCTACAAGGAAGAAGGCACCACCACCACACCCTTCGACATGCTCGTGCTCAACGACATGGACCGCTACCGGCTGGTCATCGACGTCATCGACCGCGTCCCCGGTCTGGGTGTCAAGGCCGCCGGCCTGCGCCAGCACATGCAGGACCAGCGCACCCGCCACCACGCCCACATCCGCGAGCACGGCGAGGACCTGCCCGAGATCCGCGACTGGACCTGGCCGTACTGATGGACGTGCTCGTGGTCAACGCGGGCTCGTCGAGCCTGAAGTTGTCGGTGCTGGGCGAGGACGACACCGTCCTCGCCCCGCACCCCGGCGAAAGCAGGGTACGCAGCCCCCGCCCCGACCAGCGCCAGGCGCCCCAGCAC
>NZ_JBEOVG010000155.1:0-10871 GCF_040295345.1 Actinosynnema sp. NPDC002837 | reverse complement strand
GGGGGGGGGGGGGCTCCCGGCCCCCCCACCGCCCCGAGGTACTGTGCTGAAGGCGTCAGCGCACCTGGTTGCGGCTGTGGCGGGCCAGGGCGAAGACGCCCCCCGCGGTGGCGAGCATGGCCAGGGCAGAGACGGCGAACACGACGATGTCGGTGGTCATGCGATTTTTCCCCTTGCGTTGATCTCCCACTCGTCTTGACGTCCGGGTACCCGGTTTCGTGGCCCGACAGTCGTGTAATTCACACGATCGTGGAGGTAGAGGCAGTGGGACTGCGCGCACTTGAGGGGCGGGTGCTCGCCGTCGCGCCGTGGATCCTGGGCGCGTCCCTGCTCGGGCACCTGGCGATGGTGGCGTTCCAGACCAAGATGACCATGGTGGACCTGATGGTCTACCGGAACGCCTCACCCGAGCTGTTCACCGGTTTCCTCTACGACTGGCGGCTCAAGGAGTTCTCCGACCAGTTCGCCCTGCCGTTCACCTACCCGCCGTTCTCCGCGCTGGTCTTCGTGCCGCTGTCGTGGGTGCCGTGGGGCGTGGCCCGCTGGTTCTGGCAGCTCGCCTGCCTCGCCTGCCTGTGGTTCGTCACCCGCAAGTCCCTCCAGCTCGTCGGCAGCAACGACCCGCGCCGCGCGATGCTGTGGACCGGCCTGTTCGTGTGGGTCGAGCCGGTCCGCACGACCCTGAACTACGGGCAGATCAACCTGGTCCTGGCCGCCCTCCTGCTCGCCGCCATGGTCGACGCCCGCAACTGGCGGCAGGGCGCGGGCGTCGGCATCGCGGCCGGGTTGAAGCTCACGCCCGCCATCTCCGGCCTCTACTTCCTGGTCAACCGCCGCTACCAGGCCGCCGTGTGGTCGGTCGTGGCGTTCTTCGGCACGGTCGGGCTCGGCTACCTGATCTCGCCGCGCCTGTCGACCGAGTACTGGTTCCACCTGCTCGGCGACGCCTCCCGCGTCGGCCCGGTCGGTTCGGCGATCAACCAGTCGCTGCGCGGCGCGCTGTCGCGCACGGTCGGGTACGACATCGGGACCGGGCCGATCTTCCTGGGCGCCGTCGTGGTCGCCGCCGTGCTCACGGGGTTCGCGCTGCACGCGTCGGTGAAGGCCAAGGACGTGGTGGCGATGATCGTGTCCGTCCAGTTCCTCGGCCTGCTCGTGTCGCCGATCTCGTGGAGCCACCACTGGGTGTGGGCGGTGCCCGCGCTGATGTGGCTCGTCTACGCGGCGAAGCACCGGCTCGCCACGATCACGGCCGTCGCGTGGATCCTGGCGATCGGCAGCTACCTGATCTCGTTCCTGCTCAAGACGCAGCCGTCGATCTGGATCGTCTCGCGCCCCTGGTACTACTCGGCGCTGGGCTGGGTGTACCCGGCCGTGGGCGTGCTCACGCTCGTCACGGTCGCCGTGGTGCTCCGGCAGCGGACGTCGTCGACGTCACAGGAAGACGTCGAGCACCCCGTCGATCTCCTCCGCGAGTGACACGTCCAGCGCGGTGATCCCGCCGCTCGAGTGCGTGCCGCAGCGGAACGTGAGCGTGCGCCAGCGGATGTCGATGTCGGGGTGGTGGTTGTCGTTCTCCGCGATCTCCGCCACCCGGTTCACCACCTGCAGCGCCTGGGCGAAGCTCTCCAGCTCCACCGTGCGCACCAGCGCGGCGTCCTTCGCCTGCCACGAGGGCAACGAGGTCAGCGCGGCGGTCACCTGGTCGTCGGTCAGCAGCTCGGCCATGGCCCCGATCGTCCCACCGAGCGGGGTAAGCTGCGCGTTCGCCACGGGAGTCCGGTGCTGCGCCGGGCTGAGAGGAAGGCGCGCGAGCCTTCGACCGTCCACACCTGATCCGGGTCATGCCGGTGTAGGGAGAGATGATGTTCCGACGAGTGCTGCCCGCCGTGACCGCGTTCGCGCTGCTCACGGCCTGCTCGGTGACCACGTCCAGCACACCTCCGCCGGGGGAGCGGGTCGTCACGCTGGTGACGCACGACTCGTTCGCCCTCAGCCCCGGGCTGCTGGAGCAGTTCAAGGCCGACACCGGCATCACGATCAAGCCCCTGGCCAGTGGTGACGCCGGCGAGGTGACGAACAAGCTGGTCCTGACCAAGGACGCCCCGATCGGCGACGTCGCCTTCGGCGTGGACTCCACGTTCGCGTCCCGCGCCCTGAAGGAGGGGGTGTTCGCCGAGTACGCGAGCCCCGAGGCGCAGCAGGGCGCGCAGCGCTACCAGCTCGACCCGCCGAACCGGCTGCACGCCGTCGACGTCGGCGACGTGTGCCTGAACATCGACGTCGCGGCGTTCAAGGACGTCGGCGAGCCCAAGCAGTACGCCGACCTGGCCGACCCGAAGTACAAGGACATGCTGGTGGTCGAGGACCCGGCGACGTCCTCCCCGGGCCTGGCGTTCCTGCTCGGCACGATCGCCACGTTCGGCGAGCAGAACTGGCAGAACTACTGGGGCCAGCTCAAGGCCAACGGCGTGAAGGTCGTCAGCGGCTGGGAGGAGGCCTACACGCAGGACTTCTCCGGCTCCAGCGGCAAGGGGCCGCGGCCGATCGTGGTGTCCTACGCGTCGTCGCCGTCCGCGGAGATCGGTGACGACGGCACGCCGCGCACCAAGGCGCTGCTGGACACGTGCTACCGCCAGGTCGAGTACGCGGGCGTGCTGAACGGCGCGAAGAACGCCGAGGACGCGAAGAAGGTGCTGGACTTCCTGCTCGGCGAGCAGGTGCAGGCCGACGTGCCGGGCCAGATGTACGTCTACCCGTCGCGGGAGGGCGTCGCGCTGCCGGAGGCGTGGACGAAGGCCGCGCCGCTGCCCGCCTCCGCGCGGTCGCTGCCGGCCGCCGAGGTCGACGCGAACCGCGAGCGGTGGGTCCAGCAGTGGCGCGCGTTGGTCCAGGGCTGAGCACACGGCCGGGTCCACCCCAGCGACGACGTCCGAGCCCTCGCCTGGCCTGGTCGCTCGCCGCGCTGCTGCCGCTGGCGTTCCTGGGCGTGTTCTTCGCGTGGCCGGTGCTGGCGATCGTCGCGCTCGGCCTGGACGAGGGCGGCGTGCTGCCGGTCCTCGCCCGGGCCGACACGTGGGACCTGGTCGGGTTCACCCTCGGCCAGGCCGCCGCGGCGACGACGTTGGCGCTGGTCACGGGCCTGCCGGTGGCGTTCCTGCTGGCCCGGTGCCGGGTCCGGGGCACGGGGCTGGTGCGCGCGGCGGTGATGGTGCCGTTCGTGCTGCCGACCGTGGTGGTGGGGCTGGCGTTCCGGGCGTTGTGGCCCGACGGCGGCGTGCTGCCGATCGTGCTGGCCAACGCGTTCTTCAACGTCGCCGTGGTCGCCCGCACGGTCGGCGGCCTGTGGGCTCGGGTCGACCGGCGGGCGGAGGACGCGGCACGGGCCCTGGGCGCGTCCCGCGCCCGCGCGTTCACCTCCGTCGTGCTGCCGTCGTTGGCGCCGGCGATCGGGTCGGCGGCGTCGGTGGTGTTCCTGTTCTGCGCCACCAGCTTCGGCGTGGTGCTGGTGCTCGGCGGCGCGCGGCACCGCACCGTGGAGACCGAGATCTACCTGCGCACGGTGGAGCTGTTCGACCTGTCGGGCGCCGCCGCGCTGTCGCTGGTCCAGTTCGTCGCCGTGATCGCGGTGCTCGTGATCGGCGGCCTGGCCCGCCGCAAGCGCGAGAAGTCCCTGTCGCTGCGGATCGAGCCACCCCGCCGGCCCACCGGCGGCGAGTGGGGCGTGGTCGTCGCGGCGTGGCTGGTCGTGGCGGCGCTGCTGGCCCCGGTCGTGGGGCTGATCGCCCGATCCCTGGCCACCGACGACGGCTGGAGCTTCGCCGGGTACGCGGCGCTGGCGGGCACGGGGGAGCGCGGCACGCTGGCGGTGTCCGGGCTGGACGCGGCGCTGAACTCGGTGCGCACGGCCACCGACGCCACGCTGGTGGCGCTGCTGGTCGGCGTGACGTCCTCGATCGTCCTGGTGGGGCTGCGGCGGCACCGGTCCTGGTTCGCGGAGACCCTGGACACCGCGCTGATGCTGCCGCTGGGCGTGTCCGCCGTGACGCTCGGCTTCGGCTACCTGATCACGATGGACGCGCTGCCCGGCGACTTCCGCACCTCACCGCTGCTGGTGCCGTTGGCGCAGGCGCTGGTGGTGACCCCGTTGATCGTGCGGATCGTGCTGCCGGTGCTGCGCGCGGTGGACGAGCGGCTGCGGCAGGCGGCGGCGACGTTGGGCGCGAGCCCGTGGCGGGTGTGGCGCGAGGTGGACCTCCCGCTGGCGTCGCGGTCGCTGCTGGCGGCGGCCGGGTTCGGGTTCGTGGTGGCGCTGGGCGAGTTCGGCGCGACGAGCTTCCTGGCCCGGCCGGACGCGCCGACGCTGCCGGTGGTGATCGCGCGGCTGATGTCCCGGCCGGGTGAGCTGAACAGCCAGATGGCCTACGCGGCGTGCGCGTTGCTGATGGTGGTGACCACGGTGGCCGTGCTCGTGATCGAGCGGTTGCGCGTGCCGAGCGGCGGGGAGTTCTGATGTCGTTGCGGGTCGGCGGGTTGAGCGTGGCCTACGGGCCGGTGACCGCGGTGTCCGAGGTGGACCTGTCCATCGGGGACGGCGAGGTGGTGGCGCTGCTCGGGCCGTCCGGGTGCGGCAAGTCGACGTTGCTGCGCGCCGTGGCCGGGCTGGAACCGCCTACCGCGGGCACCGTGTCGTGGGACGGCGTCGACCTGGCCGGCACCCCCGTGCACCGGCGGGGTTTCGGGTTGGTGTTCCAGGACGGCCAGCTGTTCCCGCACCGCGACGTGGCGGGCAACGTGGCGTTCGGGCTGCGGATGCGCCGGGTGGAGCGGGAGGCGCGCGAGAAGCGGGTGGCCTCGCTGCTGGACCTGGTCGGCCTGGCGGGCTACGCCGAGCGCCGCGTGACCGAGCTGTCCGGTGGTGAGCAGCAACGGGTGGCCCTGGCCCGCGCCCTCGCGCCACGCCCCAGGCTGCTCCTGCTGGACGAACCGCTGTCCGCCCTCGACCGGGCGTTGCGGGAGCAGCTGGCGGTCGACCTGGCGCGGCTGCTGCGCGACACGGGCGCGACCGCGCTGGTGGTGACCCACGACCACGACGAGGCGTTCACCCTGGCCGACCGGGTGGCGGTGATGCGGGCGGGTCGCATCGTGCAGGTCGGCGAGCCGGCCGCGGTGTGGAAGAACCCGTCCGACGTCGAGACCGCCCGGTTCCTCGGGTGCGGCAAGGTCCTGTCGCCTGAGGACGCCGAGCGCTTCGTGGGCGTGCGGGCGCGGGTCGGCCTGCGTGCGACGGCACTGCGCGCCGACCCGGCCGGCGCCGTCGAGGCGGAGGTCCTGGAACGCGTCCACCGCCGCGACCACGTGCGGCTGCTCGTGCGGCTGGCGGGCGAGGACTTCGAGGCGGTCGCCCCGGTCGCCACCCCACCGTCACCCGGCGACCGGGTAACCCTGTCCGTGGACCACGACGGCGTCGCGGTCATCGGGTGAGCCGACCGCCCGGCGACGCCCTTCGCCCGGCCGCCTCGCCGCCGCACGTAGGCTCCCGGCCGTGACCTCCAAGCCGGTGACCGACCTGCGCGGCCTCGCGGGCTTCGTGCTGATCTCCCGCTTCCTCACCGAGCTGGCCCTGCTGGGTGGACTGGCCGCGGCCGGCGCTCGCCTCGGCGGCGGAGCGGTGCTCGGCGTGGCCCTCGCCGTCGTGCTGCCGGTGACGGCGGCGGTCGTCTGGGGCGCGGCCATCGCGCCCCGCGCGCGGCGGCGGCTGCCCGAGCCCGGCCGGTTCCTGGTGGAGCTCGTCCTGTTCGGGGCCGCCGGCCTGGCGGTGGCGCGGTCGGGGTGGCCGGTGGCCGGCATCCTGCTCGCGGTCACCGGGATCGGGTTCGCCGCCCTCACCAGGGTCTTCGCCAAGGACGGCTGAACCACGCCGTCATCGGGCGAGGTCGAGCGCGTACTCCACGTCCCCGTGCTCGGCGCCCTCGATGTAGTCGGGCCACTCCTCGTGGAACGTCCGCACGTGCGTCAACCCGACCTTCTCCAACACCCGCCGCGACCCGGTGTTCACCGCCATCGCGTACGCCACGACCCGCGTCAACCCCGTCGCGCGCCCGTGCTCCACCAACGCCGCCGCGCCCTCCGCGGCGTACCCGCGCCCCCAGTGGTCGGGGTGCAGCCGGTACCCCAGCTCGGCCACACCCCCGCCCGCCGCGCTCAGCTCGAACCACCCGATGAAGTCCGCCGACCCCTTCAGGTGCGCGGCCCACCACCCGCCGCCGAGCAGCTTCGGCAGCACGACCCGCTCCACGTCCGCCCGCGACACCGGCTTGCCGTCCTCGATGTACCGCATCACCCGCGGCTCGGCCAGCAGCCACGCCACCGCGTCCACATCGGACTCGACGAACCCGCGCAGCACCAACCGCCCGGTCTCCAACGACACCACGTCCACGTCGCCGATTGTCGGCTAGTTGTCCTTGGTGGCCAACCGCATTGCCGCCAACGACAGCCCGATCAGCACGTAGCACCCCGCCAACGCCGTGCTGCGCCACAACCCCTCGGTCGGCAACGGGTCGCGCATCACGTCGACCAGGCCCTCCCACGCGGACGTGATGAGGTACGGGTGCAGCCAGTCCAACGCGCTGAAGACGCCCAGCACCGCGAACACGATCACACCGGCCATCGTCGCCGCCATCACCACCAACGGGTGCTCGGTGCACGCCGAGATCGCCATCGCGATCGCCGCCACACCCCACACCTGCACGGTGACCAGCAGGATCGTCAGCACGATCCGCCCGAGCGCCGCGCCGAACGACAGCGTGGACCCCGACAGCGTGAGCATCCCCTCGCCGCCGAACAGCACCACACCGGTGATCGCGCCGACGAACGCGATCAACGTCACCGCGAACAACGTCATCGTGGCCACGCCGAACGCCTTGATCCCCAGCAGCCGCAGCCGACCCACCGGCGAGATCATCAACCCGCGCAACGTGCCGTGCTGCGCCTCGCCGGCCAACCCGTCCGCCGCCCAGATCGCGCCGACCAGCGGCAGCAGCAGCGGCAGCGCCAGGAACAGCGTGAACACCGGCAGCACGAGCCCGTTGCCCGCGATGATGGCGGCCAGACCCGGCCCCGCCGGACCGTCGCCGTCGGTGGCGAACCACAGGCCGATCCCGGCCAGGATCGGCACCAGGCACAGCGACGCCAGCCCGATCACCGTCCGCGGCCGGCGCACGATCCAGCGCAGCTCCGAGCGCAGTTGCCTGCCCAGCGGAGCGCGCGCGGCGACCAGCGCGCTCATCGGGACCCCTCCTCGATCGTGTCCACGGCGGACAGGTTGTGCTCGGACTCCTCGGCCTCGGTGAGCCGGGCGAACAGGTCCTCCAGACCGGTGCGGTGACGACGCGCCTCGTGCACCTCGACCCCCGCGTCCACCAGCGTCCGCACCACCACGGGCGCGGTCGTGCCGATCAGCTCGACCCGCACGCCCTCCTCGATCGGGCGCGCCGAGATCCGACCGGCGCGCAACGCGTTCAGCGCGTCGTCCACGTCCGGCGTGACGATCAGCAGCGCGCTGCTGTCCGCGTGCAGCAGCTCGGCCAGTTCCCCTTGCGCCACCACGGTTCCCCGGTGCAGCACGGCCACGTGCGTGCACGTCGCCTCGATCTCGCTGAGCAGGTGCGACGACACGACGACCGTGCTGCCCGCCTCGTGCAGGTCCGCGATCACCTTGCGCACCTCGCGCGTGCCCGCCGGGTCCAGCCCGTTGGTCGGCTCGTCCAGCACGATCAGCTTCCGCTTCACCAGCAGCGCCGAGGCCAGCCCCAGCCGCTGCTTCATGCCCAGCGAGTACCCCCGGTAGCGCCGGTGCGCGGCGGCGGCGAGGCCGACCCGCTCCAACGCGTCCTCGACGGCCTGCTTGATGTCGCCCGAGGCGAGCAGCGGCTCGAAGGCCGCCGCCCGCCGCAGATTCTCCCGCCCCGACAGGAACGGGTGGAAACCCGGACCCTCGACCAGCGCGCCCACGTGCGGCAACGCCTCCGCGACGCCGTCGGGCAACGCCTTGCCGAGCAGCTCGACCTCGCCCTCGGTCGGCCGCACGAGCCCGAGCAGCATGCGGATCGTGGTGGTCTTGCCCGACCCGTTGGGGCCGAGCATCCCGAGCACCGCCCCCCGCGGCACGTCGAGGTCCACCCGGTCCACCGCGACCGTGCGCCCGTACACCTTGCGCAGTCCCCGCGTCCGGGCCGCGTGGACCGGGGTGGAGCCGGTGCTCACCGGCTCCACCCGCGCGCTGGTCGAGGTACTCACTTGACCTGGCCGATCGCGTCCACGAGCACCTGCTCCGGCACCGCGCCCGCGGCCACCCGGCCGTCGTCGGCGATCAGCAGGCCGCCGACCCGGGTGGTGATGAGCGTGCCCGAGCCCCACTCGCCGCTGACCGGCTTGCCCAGCTGCTTGATCAGGCCCTGCACGTCGACGTCCCCGCCTTCGCCGCGCTCCTGCCAACGGCCCTCGCGCTCGCCCTGCCGACCCTGCTCGCCCTGCACGTCGGCGAGACCGCTCAGGGCCTCGTCCGTCACGCGGGCGGCCAGCACGACGTCCCAGCCCTCGCCGATGACCTGCGGGTTCGCCTCGGTGAACGCCCGCTCGGCGGCGGCCTTGTCCTCGGCCGACGGCTCGTCGACCTCGGGCTCGGTCACCTTAGCGCCGGCCGGCGGCGTGAACGCGAACAGCGACGCGTCCTGCGGGCCGACGTTCAGCTCGGAGAACCCGACCTGCATGGCAGGCGCGTCCGTGCCGTTGGTCAGCACGGCCACCCGCAGCGGCACCCGCAGCTCCGAGTCGACCGCGACGCGCACCTCGCGCAGCACCGTCTTCTCGGTCGGCTTCGGCGTCAGCACCAGCTCGTACACCGGCCGGTTCGCCACCCGGGCGGTGCCGTCGACGGTGACGTCGCTGTACTCCTGGATCGCCGCCACCACCTGCCGCGACAGCGTCACCGGGTCCGTCGGCACGGCCTGCTGCTCGCCGCCGAGCTCCGGCTTGCCGTGCTCGAACGCGCCGTGCGGCATCTTCGTCACGGTCTGCTCGGCCGAGTCCCACAGCCACGCCGTCTGGCCGTCGTCGACGAACGTGCGCTCGGAGTCGCCGCTGGGCAGCTGCACCCGGAGCTTGCCCTGGCCGTCGGTCCAGACGCGCAGGTTGCTGGCGCCGTCCGAGGCCTGCGGCACGCCGGCGATCGCCGGGATGCCCAGGTCGTTGTCCACGTCCACCGTGCCGCCGAACGCGGCCGGCTGGGCGTTCAGCACGGACTCGACCAGCGCCTCGGCGCTCACGTCCGGCAGCACCGGTGCGGGACCGGCGCCGGCGGGCATCGCGAGGAGCCCGAGCCCGGTCGCACCGGCGACCACGCCTACCGCCGCCGCCACGACGGTCACCCTTCTCCGGTTCATGTGTCCCCTCCTCCTACCGGGCAGCCCCTTGCGACCCGACAACCCAGACACTCCTCCGCGAGCCCTGAGATCGAGCTGAGAGCGGCCCGGACGCTGAGAGCGGACTGAGACTCCCGCGCCGATTGTCCTCCTCACGGGGCATGCTGTGGGACGTGAGACCACGGGTGCTGGTTGTGGACGACGAGATCGGCGTGCGGCGTGCGTTGGAACGCGGCCTGTCCGCGGAGGGCATGGAGGTGGTGACCGCCGCCGACGGCCCCAACGCCCTGCGCGTGGCGTTGACCGGCGCGTTCGACGTGGTGCTGCTGGACATCATGCTGCCCGGCCTGTCCGGCTACCGGGTGTTGCAGCGGATGCGCGCCGAGGGGGTGCGCACGCCCGTGCTGATGGTGTCGGCCAAGGACGGCGAGGTCGACCAGGCCGACGGCCTCGACCTCGGCGCCGACGGCTACCTGGTGAAACCGTTCTCGTTCGTGGTGCTCGTGGCGCAGGTCCGGGCGTTGCTGCGGCGCAACTCCGCCGACCTGGCGCGGCGCAGGCTCAAGCTGGGCGAGCTGGTGGTGGACCGCGCCATGCGCGAGGTGAGCTGGGCCGGCGAGCCGGTGTCGCTGTCGCCGCGCGAGTACGCCGTGCTCGACGTGCTGGCCAGCCGGGCCGGATCCGTCGTGACCAAGGACGAGCTGCTGCGCACGGTGTGGGGCGACGAGCAGGCCGCCACCCGCAACGCGGTCGAGGTCTACGTCGGCTACCTGCGGCGCAAGCTCGACGCGATGGGCGCGGGCGAGGTCGTGCGCACCGTGCGCGGCCACGGCTACCTGGCGTCCACGCCCGACCTCGACGCGGCGCTGGGTTCGGCGGGGACCAGGCGCAGGTGAACCCGCGCCGGTGGTGGCCACCGCGCCGGTGGTGGCTGCGGCGGACGCTGCGGTTCCGGATCACCGTCGTGGCGACCGGCGTGGCCCTGCTGTGCCTGCTCGCGTTCACCCTCCTCGCACCCCAGCTGATCGGGTACGTGCAGGTCAACGCGGTGGACCGGGAGCTGGCCAAGGCGGAGAACACGCGGGTGCTCGACACCGCGGGCAACCCGCTGGACGGCGGGCCGAAACCCGACCTGACCGCGGCGGAGATCCGCGCGCTCAAGTCCGGCGAACCCGTGCTGCGGATCGACGGCCCCAGCGCGCACCGGTGGGTCGGCCGGGTGGAGTTCGCCGCCGACGGCACGCCCCGGCTGCACGTCGCCGGCGACACGCTGGTCGGCTACCGCGAGGCGAACCAGCTGGGCACGCGGTGGCTCGCGGTGGCCGCGGTGCTGGTCGCGGGCCTGGTCGGGATCGCGACGTGGCTGGCCGTGCGGTCGTCGTTGCGGCCCGTGGAGCGGATGCGGGTGGCCGCGGCGGAGCTGCCGCGCGGCCGGCGGCTGCCCGTGCC
>NZ_JBEOVG010000154.1:0-11090 GCF_040295345.1 Actinosynnema sp. NPDC002837 | reverse complement strand
ACCCGGTCCCCCCGGGTTCCCGTGCGACGCCGCGGTGGTCAACCGCCGTGAGCGGGAACCGGTCAGCCGCCGTGAGCGGAGACCGGTCAGATGCCGCAAGCGGAGACCGGCGGGTGGTCAGCCGCCGT
This sequence comes from Actinosynnema sp. NPDC002837, assembly GCF_040295345.1. Classification (NCBI taxonomy): domain Bacteria; kingdom Bacillati; phylum Actinomycetota; class Actinomycetes; order Pseudonocardiales; family Pseudonocardiaceae; genus Actinosynnema; species Actinosynnema sp. NPDC002837. The sequence goes on along the minus strand of NZ_JBEOVG010000154.1, from coordinate 10,962 downwards.
AAGCGGAGACCGGCGGGCAGGAGCAGACCAGGTTGCGGTCGCCCTTGGCGCCGTCGATGCGGCGCACCGGGGGCCAGGTCTTCGGCGCCGACGTGCCCGCCGGGAACACCGCCACCTCCCGGCTGTACGGGTGGTTCCACTCCGTCGCGATGGAGGCCGCCGTGTGCGGCGCGTTGCGCAGCGGGTTGTCGTCCACCGGCCACTCGCCCGAGCCGACGCGGTCGATCTCGTGCCGGATCGCGATCATCGCGTCGATGAACCGGTCGATCTCGCCCAGGTCCTCGCTCTCCGTCGGCTCCACCATGAGCGTGCCCGCCACCGGGAACGACATGGTCGGCGCGTGCAGCCCGTAGTCCGCCAACCGCTTCGCCACGTCGTCCACCGTCACGCCGGTCGCCTTGGTGATCGGCCGCAGGTCGAGGATGCACTCGTGGGCCACGAAACCGCCCTCGCCGGTGTAGAGCACCGGGAAGTGCTCGTCCAGGCGGCGGGCCACGTAGTTCGCCGCCGCCACGGCGGTGAGGGTGGCGCGGCGGAGGCCGTCGGCGCCCATCATCCGCACGTACGCCCACGAGATCGGCAGGATCGACGCCGAACCCCACGGCGCGGCGCTGATCGGGCCGACACCGCTCGCCGGACCGGCCGACGGCTGCAACGGGTGGTTCGGCAGGAACGGCGCCAGGTGCGACCGCACGCCGATCGGCCCGACACCCGGGCCACCGCCGCCGTGCGGGATGCAGAACGTCTTGTGCAGGTTCAGGTGCGACACGTCCGACCCGAACTTGCCGTACTGCGCCAACCCGATCAGCGCGTTGAGGTTCGCGCCGTCGACGTACACCTGGCCGCCCGCGTCGTGCACCAGCCCGCACACCTCGCGCACGGTGTCCTCGTACACGCCGTGCGTCGACGGGTAGGTGATCATGATCGCAGCCAGGTCGTCGCGGTGCGCGTCGACCGTCGAACGCAGGTGCTCGATGTCCACGTTGCCGTGGTCGTCGCACTTGACGACCACGACCCGCATCCCGGCCATCACGGCGGACGCGGCGTTGGTGCCGTGCGCGCTGGACGGGATCAGGCACACGTCGCGGTGGTCGTCGCCGTTGGCGCGGTGGTAGGCGCGGATCGCCAGCAGGCCCGCGAACTCGCCCTGGCTGCCCGCGTTCGGCTGCAACGACACCGCGTCGTACCCGGTGACCTCGGCCAGCCACCGCTCCAGGTCACCGACGATGCTCAGCAGCCCGTCGGCGTCCGACGCGGGCGCGAACGGGTGCAGGTCGGCGAACTCCGGCCACGTGATCGGCTCCATCTCGGCCGTGGCGTTGAGCTTCATCGTGCACGAGCCCAGCGGGATCATGCTGCGGTCCAGCGCGACGTCCTTGTCCGACAGCGCGCGCAGGTAGCGCAGCAGCGCGGTCTCGGAGCGGTGCGAGTGGAACACCGGGTGGGTCAGGTAGTCGCTGGTGCGGCGCAGGTCCGCGGGGATGCCGTCGGCGGTGTCGGCGTCCAGGCCGTCCACGTCCGCGACGGTCACGCCGAACGCCTTCCACACCGCGACCAGGTGCTCGCGCGTGGTGGTCTCGTCGCACGCGATGGACACCACGTCGTCGTCGACCTGCCACAGGTTCACGCCGAGGTCGCGCGCGGCGGAGACGACGGCGGCGGCACGTCCTTCGACGCGGGCGCGCACGGTGTCGAAGAACTCGCCGTGCACGATCTCGACGCCGCCCTCCAGCAGGCCGGCGGCCAGCACGGTCGCCATCCGGTGGGCGCGGGTCGCGATCGCCTTCAGCCCTTCCGGACCGTGGTACACCGCGTACATCGACGCGATCACCGCCAGCAGGACCTGAGCGGTGCAGATGTTGCTGGTCGCCTTCTCCCGGCGGATGTGCTGCTCGCGCGTCTGCAGGGCGAGGCGGTAGGCGAGCGAGCCGTCCGCGTCCACGGACACGCCGACGAGCCGGCCGGGCAGCTGCCGCTCCAAGCCCTGGCGCACGGCCATGTAGCCCGCGTGCGGCCCGCCGAACCCGATCGGCACGCCGAAGCGCTGCGTGGTGCCGATGACGACGTCCGCGCCGATCTCGCCGGGCGGGCGCAGCAGCGTCAACGCCAGCAGGTCGGCGGCGACCACGGCCTGCGCGCCCGCCTTGTGGATCTCCTCGACGACCGCCGCGTGGTCGCGCACCACGCCGGACGCGCCGGGGTAGGACAGCAGCACGCCGAAGAAGTCGCCGCCGAGGCCGAGGCCCTCGATGCCCTGCGACAGGTCGGCGGTCACGATCTCGATGCCCAGCGGCTCGGCGCGCGTCTCGATGAGGGCCAGCGTCTGCGGCAGCGTGTCGGCGTCCACGACGAACTTGTTCGATTTGGACCGTCCCGCGCGGCGGACCAGCGTCATGGCCTCGGCGGCCGCGGTGGACTCGTCCAGCATCGAGGCGTTGGCCAGCGGCAGGCCGGTCAGGTCGGCGACCATCGTCTGGAAGTTCAGCAGGGCTTCGAGGCGGCCCTGGGAGATCTCCGGCTGGTACGGCGTGTACGCGGTGTACCAGGCGGGGCTCTCCAGCACGTTGCGGCGGATCACCGGCGGCGTGGTCGTGCCGTAGTAGCCGAGCCCGATCATCTGCGTCATCGGGCGGTTGCGGGAGGCGAGGGCGCGCAGCTCGGCCAGCGCCTCGGTCTCGGTGGCGGGCGCGGGCAGGTCCAGCACCAGGTCGCGCTCGCGGATCGACTCGGGGACGGCGTGCTGCGCCAGTTCCTCCAGGGAGCCGACACCGATCACGTCGAGGATGCGGGCCAGCTCGGCGGGCCGCGGGCCCACGTGCCGGTCGGCGAACGGGGTGCCGTGCTCGAGTGCGGCGAGGGGGATGCGGTCCTGCGTCATCGGTGCTGGCCTCCAGGGCTCCGGACAGACTTCTGCCGTTGCCCTCCCCCTCTGTCTTCTGCCCGGCGGGCGCCTGAGAGCTTCACCCGGCTGTCGGGTTTGCACCGTCGGCGGGGTCGGTCGGTGGTGGCCGACCCGCTTTCCAGAGGCGTCTCACCCGCACGGTCCTTGCGCCTGAGAGGTTCCGGGGAGGATTTGCTCCTTCGGCGCCGAGACTGGCTCGGACTCTCCCGCACGGGATAAAGCGACTACGCGCGAAATCGTACCCGGCGGGTGGGTGAGCGGTACCGCCGGCGCGACGTGGATCTCATCGCGTTGCGCCGGGTGTGCGGGCCGGTCAGCCGGCCGCGTTGCGCCGGGCGAGCACGTCGGTCAGCCGGCCGCCTTGCGCCGGGCGGTCAGCCGATGGCCCTCGTGCGGCGCCGGCGGGACAGCTCGTCGTCGGCAGGCTCCACGATCTCGGCGCCGTCCGCGCGTTCGGCGGGGAAGTCGTGGATCGTGCCGCTGATCTCCCGCATCGCGCCGGAGACCGCGATGCCGAACACCCCTTGGCCGCCTTGGAGCAGGTCGACCACCTCTTCCGGCGACGTGCACTCGTAGACGGTGGTGCCGTCGCTGAACAGCGTGATCCGGGCCAGGTCCTGCACGCCGCGGCGGCGCAGGTGGTCGACCGCGACCCGGATGTTCTGCAACGAGACACCGGTGTCCAGCAGCCGCTTGACGACCTTGAGGACCAGGATGTCCTTGAACGAGTAGAGCCGTTGGCTGCCGGAGCCGTGGGCACTCCTTATCGTCGGGTTGACCAACCCCGTGCGCGCCCAGTAGTCCAGCTGGCGGTAGGTGATGCCCGCGATCTGGCACGCGGCGGGGCCGCGGTACCCGACCAGTTCGTCCGGCAGCGAGGAGTCCGGGAACAGCTCACCCTGTTCGCCGGATCCGGCCCGGATGGGCGCTTCCTCGACCACGCCTGCCTCCCCTCGGTCCGGTCACGACGACCGGCGACCAACGTGAAGCCGCCGCGGTGCCCGAATCACACCGTGGCAATTCACCTGAGTTCGACGGTAAGACCGGGTAGGGGGCAGGTCAACGCGACGCGCTGGGCGTGTCTTGCCTCAACGTGAGGTTGAGGTTGAGAGAGTCGCCTGTCGTAAGCCATTCGGGTGACGTTTAGTGATCGTTTAGCGGACGAAGGTTGACGTTGTGTAACCCAGAGGCGTGACACCTGGAGGTGGCACGCGGGGTTGATCCACAACGCACCGCACACGCTCGCGAGGGGCCGTTGACGGCGTGGGGCCCTTGGGCGCGGCCCTTCGCGGGGCGTGGTGGAGAGCGGTTCGACGGATCGGTGACGGGCTGGTTTTGTCAAGCACCCGACCCGCTTGTCCGCAAGCGGCAGGTTGGTGTGAGGCCCGGGGTAGTGGTGTGCGGTCCCAGGCGGTAGGGGTGCGGCGGGGTGCGGCGGGGGTGCGTGCAGGCTGAAAAGCATGTCCTCGCCGGACGGGCAGATCAGCAGGATGACGGCGGGGTGGGTGGGTACGCGCCGGGTCCGTTGTGGTGCGGGTTTCGTGTCATCCCACCGACCTCCCTACGGGCTACCACACGTATCAAGGGGGCAGGCATCGGTGGACGGGCGGGCAAGGGACGCACAGCCCCCTTGACACGCGCGGTAGGGCGGAGCCAGGTCGGCGGGATGACACGAAGCCCTTCCTTCGGGAAGGGCGTGGGCAAGGGCGTGTCAGTGGACGGCTGTGGGGAGGCGTGCTCTGGTGTGCCGGGGCCGTGCCGGTAGGCAGGGCGTGGTGGGGGCGGACGGTTACGTGTCGGCGCCGCGGAAGTCCTCGGGCGATACGGAGTCGAGGAACTCGCGGAACTTCTCGACCTCGTCCTCCTGCTCGTCCGGGATGATGAGGCCCGCCTCCGCCAGCACCGACTCCTCCGCGTGGATCGGCACGCCGATCCGCAGGGCCAGCGCCACCGAATCGCTCGGCCGCGCGGACACGCGGATGTCGCCGTCGAAGACGAGTTCCGCGAAGTAGGTGCCTTCCTGCAAGTCCGTGATCCGCACCTGCTCCAGCTGCCGGCCGAGGGCTCCGATGACGTCCTTGAGCAGGTCGTGCGTCAACGGCCGGGCAGGACGGACACCTTGCTGCTCCAACGCGATCGCCGTGGCCTCGACCGATCCGATCCAGATCGGCAGGTACCGTTCGCCCTCGGTTTCGCGCAGCAGCAGGATCGGCTGGTTGGCGGGCAGTTCCACCCGCACGCCGACGACGCGCATTTCGCTCATCGGGTCTCGCCTCCCTCAGCGCGCTGAAATTCTGGCGTCCCCGCTACCAACGAGGATCCCCCACGTACTCTTTCGACGCTACCCGCCAAGCGGGCCCTGTGCGCAACCGCCCGCCCGCTTCGGATCACGATGCGGACACGTGTTCACCTCGGCGAAACAGGTCGTCCGACGACCTCTCGCAAACCGACCTTCACCAAGAGTGTGTGCAGCGTTACGGAGAGCGCCGCCAACTCCCGCACCACGTCGTCACGGTCGCGTGAGCGGTGGGCCGCGCCGACGACCTGCTCCACCAACCCGACCTCGCGGTCGGCCGCGGCGCGGAAGGGGCGCAGGTGCCGGGCCTCCAGGCCGTGCTCGGCCATCGCCCGCACGGTCGAGGCGATCTGCACGGCCTCGTGGTCGTAGAACCCGCCCGCACCTGGCCTGATCAGGCCGTGCTGCTCCAGGTCCGCCAGCACGCCAGGCTCGATGCCCGCGCGCGCCAGCAGGTCCTCGCGGGTGACCCGGTGCCCGGCGGCCGGTGCGAGGTCGACCGCGCGCATCGCCTTCGACGCGCCCTGGTCGGCCGCGTCCAACTGCTCCTTGATGACTTTCAGCGGCAGGTACCTGTCCCGTTGAGCGGACAGGATGTACCGCAGGCGGTCCACGTCGGCGGACGTGAACTGCCGGTACCCCGAGGCCGTGCGCGCCGGGCGGACCAAGCCCTCCGACTCCAGGAATCGGATCTTGGAGATGGTGACGTCGGGGAAGTCGGGTCGCAGCTGCGCCAGCACCGCCCCGATGCTCAACCCCCCGCGTGGCCGCCCGGCCGCCGTCACCGGAGCCCCATCGCTCAGGCCCCCTGGCCCCCGGCGCCCGGACCGGTCAGGAACACGAGGCGGAACTTGCCGATCTGCACCTCGTCGCCGTTCGCCAGCACCGCCTGGTCGACGGGCTCGCGGTTGACGTAGGTGCCGTTGAGGCTGCCCACGTCGATGACCACGAACTCGCCGCCCTCGCGGCGGAACTCGGCGTGGCGGCGGGAGACCGTCACGTCGTCGAGGAAGATGTCGCTGTCGGGGTGCCGCCCCGCGCTGGTCGTGTCGCGGTCCAGCAGGAACCTCGACCCCGCGTTGGGGCCGCGCTTGACCACGAGCAGCGCCGAACCGGCGGGCAGTGCGTCGACACCCGCGACGGCCGGCTCCTGGGCGGGCGCCTCGGCGCCCTCGACCTCGGCGAGGAAGTCGGCCCGGAAAACGGAGGTCCGCTCCGGGGACTGCTCGGGCGGAACGCCTGGCCCGTCGTTCGTGCTCACCTGAGCTCTCCTCCTGCTGCTGGAACCGTCGAGACCGCTAGAACCTATCGTGCCCGAACCCTGGTCTGAGGAGCGGCTCCCCCACCGACCGAAGAGCCGCCGGAAGATCGACGTCACCCCTGTGCCACCAGCTCCTGGTACGCGGCGGCGTCGAGCAGGTCGTCGACCGCGGACGGGTCCTCCAGCCGCAATTCCACCATCCAACCCTCGCCGTACGGGTCGGAGTTCACCAGGTCGGGCTGCTGGTCGAGCGAGTCGTTGCGGGCGACGACCTCGCCCGCGAGCGGCGCGTAGATGTCGGACACGCTCTTGGTCGACTCCACCTCGCCGAGCGTCTGCCCGGCCGCGACCTGCTCGCCGAGCTCCGGGAGCTGGACGAACACGACGTCACCCAGTTGTTCCTGGGCGTAGTCGGTGATGCCCACGCGCACGGTGTCCTCACCGGTGCGCAGCACCCACTCATGTTCCTCGGTGTACTTGAGCTCCTCGGGAATCACCGCGGTGTGCTCCTTCAATGACGGTGGATCAACGCTCCGCCGGATCTTCCCACGTCGACGTTCAGGCCGGCGCGACACCCGGCCGTCGCCGCATCGCGAGGCCGAACTGGTAGACGTACAGCACGCCTGACCACAGGTACAAGGCTCCTCCCCAGACCATGAACGCGTACGCAACCGGACGGGCGATCTGCGCGGCGGTGGAGGCGCCCTGGGCGAGCAGGAGCATGGGGAACGCGTAGAGCAGGTTGAACGTGGCCGCCTTGCCGAGGTAGTTGACCTCGAACGGGCCGTAGCCGCGGGCCCGGAGCACGGGCAGGCAGACGCCGACGACGAGCTCGCGGCCGACCAGCACCGCCGCCACCCACCAGGGCACGATGCCGCGCACGACGAACGCGACCAGCGTGGCGAGGATGTAGAGGCGGTCGGCGGCCGGGTCGAGCAGGGCGCCGAGCTTGCTGGCCTGGTCGAGCCAGCGGGCGATCTTGCCGTCGAGCCAGTCGGACAGGCCCGCCGCGACCAGCACGACCAGCGCCCAGCCGTCGGCGTGCGGCCCGAGCAGCAGGTACAGGAACAGGGGCACGCCGAGCAGCCGCAACACGCTCAGCGCGTTCGGGATGGTCAGCAGCCGGTCGGCTGGATCGTGCGACACGTCCGCACTGTAGATGGCCGCCCGGCGTGCCCCGGTGGTCGACTCGCGGTGCGACCCCTCGCGGGCTCGTTCAGTTGTTCGAACGGGTGCGGCTCCAGCCGCGGCGTTGCAGTTCGTCACCGCTGAGCGCCTGCGGACGACCTCGGTCGTCGACGCCGACCCAGCGGGCCCGGAAACCTTCGAGCACGTAGGCGTGGCCCTTGCTCCACACCACGCTGCAGGGGGCTGTGGGCAGCGCCGCCGCGCCTGTGGCGCCGGCACGCGCCGCCCCGCGCTTCGCGGGCTCGGACTCGGTTTCCGTTCTGGTGCTCATGTGAAATCCCTCCACCAGGGTTGTCGCTCACGGCTCTCGCGGCGTTATCCCCGTCACCCGATTCTGCGCGACTGTGGTCGAGACCACCTCCTCATTCATGCCCGATTCCGGCCGGCGGGCGGTTGTGTCGCCCAGTTGCGCGCCACGGGCGGGAACGCTTCCCTCGAGGTGTAACCGGCCCCGGCGGCCCCAAACCGTTCACCGTGCGTCGTCCACCGCACACCGAACAGCGCATTACACTGGTGCCTATCAGGGCGCCACCCACGCGCTTGTGGTGTCGCGACCGGCTCCGTACGGTGGGTGGCGCAGCGGTTGAGCCAACAGCCGCGCCGGGAAGTCCGGCTAGCGGGGAAACGTTTCCGCCACGCTGCTGTTCTGTAGTGCGCGCACACTTGGTGCGTCCGGGCTTCCCACCCAGCGGTTCCAGCTGAAGAGGAGTGCCTCGTGACGGTTCAGGATCCGGACGTCGTGGCGACGAGCGGAGCCGAGTCCGCCGCGGCCGAGAGCCCGCGGGCCGGGCAGCTCGGACTCGCCGCGCGCACCGCGGCCGAAGGCGTCACCGTGCTCGCGGTGAGCGGTGAGATCGACATGCTCACCGCGCCGCAACTGCGGGCGGGCGCGTTGCAGCACCTCGACGCGGGCAGCGCCCTGGTGCTGGACCTGTCGGGGGTCAGCTTCCTCGGCTCGGCCGGCCTCGCGGTGCTGGTGGAGGCCTCGCAGCACGCCAAGCGCCGTGGCGCGGCGTTCCGCGTCGTGGCGGTGGAGCGCGCCGTGACCCGCCCGCTGGCCGCGACCGGCCTGGGCGAGGTGTTCAGCGTCTTCGAGTCGGTCGACCAGGCGCTGGAGGCCGACGAGTCCCGCTGAGCCGGCGATGACGGACCGGGGCTAGACGTGCGGCACCAGGTCGACGACTTGGTCCACGCCCGCCGCGACGAGTGCGCGGCGGGCGTGGCCGTCTTCGGGTGCGCGCACGACGACCCGGTTGCCCGCCGCGGCGGCGGCGTCGGCGACGGCGCGCAGGCTGCGGATCAGGCCCTCGCTGCGCTCGCCCAACGCGCGCAGGTCGACGACCACCGGTACGGTCCCGCCCCGTGCGGCGGTCAGGATGCGGCGACGGACGGCGGGCGCGGCGTGCGCCGGGACGTCGCCGCGAACGTGCACTTCCACCCAGCCGTCACGGGCCGTCACGTCCACCGGGTCGACCGGTGGCGGTACGGCGAGCAACGTGCCGCGAGAGCGGTGGCGCGGACCGAGGACCAGGGTGACGGTGGTGCCGGTCGCGCTGCGGTCGACCATCACCTCGTCGACGTTCTCGCGCATGAGCAGCAGACCCCGACCGCGGGCGGTCAGGGTCGGCGGCGGCACGCGCCAGCCGCCGTGGTCGCTGACCACGACGCGCACGCTGCCGTCGGGTCTGGCGTCGGCGTCGATGTGGACGAGACCGTGCTCGTCAGGGCCGTAGGCGTGCTCCACGGCGTTGCTCGCGGCCTCGTTGACCGCGAGGAGCAGGTCGTACCGGTCGTCCTCCGGCAGTCCCTCGGCGGCCAGCCACGCGTCGAGCCGGGCGCGTACCACGGCGAGCTGCCCGGGCTGTGCCGGGAACTCGACACCCCAGTGGTGGTCCGCGAGTTGATCGGTCAAAAGGCCTCCCCGTCGCACCAAGCAGTCTTCCCGGCCCGCGCGTCGGCTACACGTGTGAACGACGATCAATTCGGGTATCGATAGCTTCAGCAGCACAACGAGACAGAACGGACGACGAGGTGAGCGTGTCGCACACTGAGCCGCGAAGCGGTGAGTCGGATAACGCCCTGGCCGGGGTCGAGTTGCGGATGGCGGCCGACCCCACGCAGCTGTCGATCGTCCGAGCCGTGGCGGCGGACATCGCCATGCGGCAGGACTTCGACCTTGACTCCATCGAGGACTTGAAGCTGGCGGTCGACGAGGCGTGCTCGACCCTGATCTCGCTGGCCGCCGGGGGTGCCGTGCTCAGCGCCCAGTTCGTGGTGGTCGACGGTTCGGTGCAGGTGTTCACCAAGGTGGGCTCGCAGCGGTCGGCGCCGCCGGACCGGGACAGCTTCGGCTGGCGGGTGCTGAGCGCGCTGGTCGACTCGGTCACGACGTGGGTCGCGCCGCAGGCGGACGCGTTCGAGGTGCACATCGACCTGGTCAAGCGGTCGCTGGGGACGGTGGATGCGTGACGGGGTCGGACGGGGGCACGACGCGGTCCGGCACCCAGGGTGACTACGACCACCTGGCGCCGCTGTTCGTCCGGCTCGCCGCGACCGCGAAGGACGACCCGGAGCGGGAGCGGCTGCGCGACGAGCTGGTGACCGAGCACCTGCCCGTGGCCAAGCACATCGCCCGGCGGTTCGGCCACCGCGGCGAGCCGCACGACGACCTGGTGCAGGTGGCGACGGTCGGGTTGATCAACGCCGTGGACCGGTTCGACCCGGAACGCGGCAGCGACTTCCTGTCGTTCGCGGTGCCGACGATCATGGGCGAGGTCCGGAAGTACTTCCGCGACTCCAGCTGGTCGGTGCGGATGCCGCGGCGGCTCAAGGAGCTGCACCTGGCGATCAACGCGGGGTCGGCGCGGCTGTCGCAGGAGCTCGGCCGCGCGCCGACGCCCAGCGAGCTGGCGCAGCACCTGGGGTTGACCCGGGAAGAGATCCACGAAGGACTGGCGGCCGGCAACGCCTACCACAGCGCGTCGCTGGACGACCTGCTCGTGGCCGACGACAGCTCCATCTCGCTGGGCAGCACGCTCGGCGAGGAGGACCCGGAGCTGGAGGCGATCGAGCAGCGCGAGGCGCTGCACCCGTTGCTGGAGAAGTTGCCGGAGCGGGAGCGCAAGATCGTGGTGATGCGGTTCTTCGGGAACATGACGCAGACCCAGATCGCGCAGAAGGTCGGCATCTCGCAGATGCACGTGTCGCGGCTGCTGGCCAAGACGCTGCGGCAGCTGCGCGAGGGGTTGACCGAGTAGGACGGCGCGCGGAGCGAGAAGAATCGCGCGGAGGGCGCCTGACCCGGGTCAGGCGCCC
>NZ_JBEOVG010000153.1:0-11315 GCF_040295345.1 Actinosynnema sp. NPDC002837 | reverse complement strand
GGGGTGGGGGGCCCGCCCCCGCCGGGGGGGGCCCCCCCCACCCCCCCCACCCCGAGGGCTCGGCAGTGGTGTTCAGCGGCGGCGTGCTCCCGTGCTCGACCGCAGTGCGATGGCCGGTTGGAGCAGCGCGTTCCGCGGGGTGGCGCCGGGGTCGGCGATCTGCTCCACCAGCAGGTCCACGGCGAGCCGGGCCATCTCGCCCGCGGGCACGTCGGCGGCGGTCAGGGGTGGGTGGAAGGCTTCCGCCAGGCGGCCGGCGATGACGCCGGTGATCGAGAAGTCGCCGGGCACGTCCAGGTCCGCGCGGCGCAGCGCACGTTGGAGGCCGGGCAGCGCCGCCTCGTTGATGGTCACCGCCGCCGTCACCTCCGGCCACCGCCGGCGGATGTCCTCGAAGCACGCGGAACCCGCGGCGGGCTCGTCGGCGCAGCAGACCGTGTGCGCGGTCAGCCCGCGTTCCTCGGCGGCGGCGAGGAAACCGGTCGACGAGCGCAGCGCCGGGCCGTAGCCCGCGGCCACCAGCTCGTCGGACCGGTTGATCAGCACGACGTCCTGGTGCCCGAGGTCGGCGAGGTGGTGCACGCAGCGCCTGATCAGCTCCGCGTAGTCCACGTCGACCCACCACGACGCGCCGGGGTGCTCGACGTGACCGATGGTCACGAACGGCAGCGCCTCCTGCTCCAGCCGCGCCACCCGCGGGTCGTCGAGGAGGATCTCCATCAGGATCACGCCGTCCACCCGGCGGCCCGTGACGATGCGCTCGAACGACCGGTCGTGGTCGCCGCCGCTGGGTGACAGCAGCACGTCGAGGTCGTGCGCCGCCGCCACCTCGACCACACTGGCGACGAACCCCAGCTGCACGTCCGTCAGCCGCCTGCTCGCCGGGGGTATCACCAGGCCCAGCGTCCGGGTCCGCCCCTCGGCCAACGCCCGCGCGCTGGCGTTGGGCCGGTAGCCCAGCTCGGCGATCACGCCGTTGATGCGCTGCGCCGTCGCCGCCGACACCGGCCGCTTCCCGCTGAGCGCGTAGGACACCGTGCTGCGCGAAACGCCCGCGCGCCTGGCGATCTCACCGATGTTCATCCGCTCTCCGTCCAACCGGTTCGACAGGCGTTCGATGATATGTCATGCGGCTCTTGCGTGCGCTCCTTGCCGCCGATACGTTGACGCAGCCTCGCAAGGTCGAACCGGTTCGATGAGGTGTCAGCGTCGCCGCCAGGAAGGACCGACCCCCATGAAGCGCACTTCGCCCAGCCGACGCGCGGCCACCGCCCTGGTCGCCGCGGGACTGGCCCTGACCGCGTGCACGTCCAGCGGGAACACCGACGGGAGCGCCGCCGGGCCCTTCGCCGTGTGGGACCCCTACCCGCAGTTCGACGGCAGCTCGGAGTGGGTGAAGGTGATCGAGAAGTGCGGCGCGGAGGCAGGCGTGGAGGTCGAGCGCCAGGCGTACGACACCTCCGACCTGACCAACAAGGTGCTGCTCGCCGCGCAGCAGGGCACCGCGCCGAACGTGCTGGTCGTGGACAACCCGGTGGTCTCCACGCTCGCCGAGGGCGGGGTGCTGCGGGCCAACCAGGACACCGGCCTGGACGCGTCCGGGGCGTCGCCCAACCTGCTGGCCGCCGGCGAGGTGGGCGGGAAGGCCTACGGGGTCCCCATCGGCGCGAACACCCTGGCGCTGTACTACAACAAGGCGGTGCTGGCGCAGGCCGGCGTCGACCCGGCATCGCTGACGGACTGGGCGTCGCTGGACGCGGCGCTGGCCAAGGTCACGGGCGCGGGCAAGAAGGGCATCACGTTCTCCGCGATCGGCACCGAGGAAGGCTCCTTCCAGTTCCTGCCGTGGTTCTGGGGCGCGGGCGCGCAGCTGACCGACCTGTCCTCGACTCAGGCAGTGGCGGCGGTGGAGCTGTGGAAGTCGTGGTTGGACAAGCGGTACGCGCCGAACTCGGTCGTCGGCAACACGCAGACCACGAGTTGGCAGGAGTTCGCCACCGGCGAGTACGCGTTCGCCGAGAACGGCACCTGGCAGCTCGGCAACGCGGCGGAGCTGGGCTTCGAGCACGGCGTCATCCCGATCCCCTCGCGGGACGGCGGCGTCGCGCCCGCGCCGACGGGCGGCGAGTTCGTCACGGTGCCCGTGCAGGGCTCCGCGGACCGCGAGGCCACCGCGGCGAAGATCGCGGACTGCCTGGTCGGCCCGGACACCGTGCTGGCCACCGACACCGCGCTGACCTACGTCTCCGCGATCGGATCGGTGCGGGAGCAGCAGGTCGCCGCGCGGCCGGAGCTGAAGGTGTGGGTCGACGCCGTCCAGGCCGCTAAGGGCCGCACCGGCGACGGCCTCGGCATCCGCTACCCGCGGATCTCGCAGCCGCTGTGGACCGCGGTGCAGGCGGTGCTGACCGGGTCGAAGCCCGCCGCGGACGCGCTCGAGGACGCCCAGAGCGCCGCCGCGTCGGCGAAGTAGCGCCGTGGTCCGCCGCAACCTCGTCGGCTGGGCGTTCCTCGTCCCGCTCGTCGCCTACCTGCTGCTGTGCTACGGCTACCCGCTGCTGACGACCCTCGACCTGAGCATCCGCGACTACACCGTCCGCACCTTCGTGCACGGCGGCGCGCAGGTGATCGGGCTGGCCAACTACGCGGACGTGCTCGCCGACCCCGTCTTCCGCACCGCCCTGCTCAACACGGTCCTCTTCACGGTGACCTCGCTGGTGTTCCAGTACACCGCCGGGTTGGCGCTGGCGGTGTTCTTCACCCGCCACTTCCGGCTGTCGGCGACGCTGCGGGCGCTGTTCCTGGTGCCGTGGCTGCTGCCGCTGATCGTGTCCGCGTCGACGTGGGCGTGGATGTTCGACAGCGAGGCCGGGGTGGTGAACGCGGCCCTGTCGTGGTTCGGCGTCTCCGGCCCGCACTGGCTGACCTCGCCGGACTGGTCGCTGACGTCGGTGATCATCGCCAACGTCTGGATCGGCATCCCGTTCAACCTCGTCGTGCTGCACAGCGGGTTGCAGAACATCCCGGCCGAGGTGCACGAGGCGTCGGCCCTGGACGGCGCGGGCTCCTGGCAGACGTTCCGGCACGTCACGTTCCCGATGCTGCGGCCGGTCTCCGCCGTGACGCTCCTGCTCGGCCTGGTCTACACGCTGAAGGTGTTCGACATCATCTGGATCATGACGCGCGGCGGCCCGAGCGGGTCGTCGACCACCCTCGCCACCTGGTCCTACGAGCTCGGGTTCGGCAGCATGCTGCCCCGCTTCGGGCCCAGCGCGGCGGTGGGCAACGTGCTGATCCTGCTCGCCGTGGTCGCGGGCTTGGCGTACGTCCGCGTCCAGCGCCACCAGGACGCGTCATGACCCGGCCCCGGTGGCGCACCGCGGTGGGCCTGCTGCTCACCGCCGTGATGCTCTTCCCGGTCTACTGGATGGTCAACGTCTCCCTCACCCCGCCGGGACGGATGCGCAAGTCCCCGCCGGACCTCTTCCCGGGCAACCCGACGTTCGAGGGGTACGCGCGGGTCCTGGACGAGCAGCTGCCCTACTTCGGGACCAGCCTGCTGGTCGCGCTCGGGACCGTGGTGCTGACGTTGGCGCTGGCCGCGCCCGCGGCGTACTCGCTGGCGAAGCTGCGCCCGCGCGGGCGGGGACCGCTCACGTTCGTGCTGCTGGTCGCGCAGATGATCCCCGGCACCATCATGGCGTTGGGGCTCTACGGCATCTACGTCCAGCTCGGCGTCACCAACACCCTGTGGGGCCTGGTCTTCGCCGACTCGACCATCGCGGTGCCGTTCGCCGTGCTGATCCTGACCTCGTTCATGTCCTCGGTGCCCGACGAGGTGGTGCAGGCGGCTCGGATCGACGGCGCGGGCGCGTGGCGCGTGTTCTGGTCCGTGGTGCTGCCCGCCAGTCGCAACGGGGTGGTCACCGCCGCGTTGTTCGCGTTCCTGTGGGCGTGGTCGGACTTCGTGTTCGCCGCGACGTTGGACGCCGGAGGAGCGATGCAACCGCTCACGCTCGGGATCTACCGCTACATCGGCAACAACAACCAGGAGTGGAACGCGATCATGGCGACCGCCGTGGTCGCCTCCGTGCCCGCCACCGCGCTGCTCGTGCTGGCCCAGCGCTTCGTCGCCGCCGGCATCACCTCGGGCGCGGTCAAGGACTGACCGAAGGGACCTTCGTGGACGACTTCTCGGTGCGGGAGATCCCGTTCAGCCATCCGGGGGCGTGGTTCGACCTGTCCGCGGTCGTGGGGCTCGCCGACTACGCCGACGACCTGCACCTCGTGTCCCACCGCAACGGGATGCACGCGGTGCTGTCCCTGACGCCCGTGCTGGCCGGCGCCCGCGTGACCGCCGAGGTCGCGGCGAACCCGGTCCTGCTCACCTGGACCGCGGGCCGCGGCGAGGTCGCGGCGGCGTTCGAGTCGCCGTCGGCGCTGAGGGTGTCGGGCCACGGCCTCGGCCTGCGCATCGCCGCGGCGGACGCCACCTTGACGCCCTTCACCGGGACCTACTTCTTCCGCGACCCCGTCACCTCGTCGTACGTCTTCACCTCCTACGAGACCGGCCACCGCTACCGGGTGACCGTCCTGGCGGGACGCGAGGACGTGCACGGCGACTCCGCGCTCGGCACGGCGGAGCGCGCGGTCGTCGTCGGCGGGGACGGCGGCCGGTGGGAACTGGTGGTGGAGGAGATCACGACCGCCCGCAAGCGGTTCTCCACCGGGGCGACCTTCGCCGAGGTGGTGGCGGCCGCACGGCGGTCGTTCGAGCGGTTCACCGACCGGGTCGCGCCCTGGCGCGGCGACCGCACCCCCGCCGCCGAGCTCGCGTGCTACGTGCTGTGGTCGGCCACCGTGAGCCCGTCCGGGTTCCTCCGCAGGCCGGCGGTGCTGATGTCGAAGAACTGGATGGACAAGGTCTGGAGCTGGGACCACTGCTTCAACGCCCTCGCGCTCGCGCCCGGGGTTCCCGACCTGGCGTGGGACCAGTTCCAGGTGGTGTTCGACCACCAGACCGAGGAAGGCGCGCTGCCCGACTCGGTGACGCACGCCGAAGTGCTGCACAACTTCGTCAAGCCGCCGATCCACGGCTGGGCGGTGGGCCGGTTGCGGTCGAAGCTGCCCGGCGGCATCCCGGCCGCCGAACTGCCGGGCCTGTACCGGCAGCTGGCGGCGTGGACGACGTTCTGGCTCGACCACCGCCGGGCGCCGGGGGAGCCGTTCCCGCACTACGAGCACGGCAACGACAGCGGCTGGGACAACTCCACCGTCTTCGGCGACCGGCGGCTCGTGCAGTCCGCCGACCTGGCGGCGTTCCTCGTGGTGCAGCTGCGGGAGCTGGCCCGGTTGGCCGGGGAGCTCGGCGACCCGACCGCCGCGGCGCGCTGGGCAGGGGAGGCGGACGCGATGCTGGGCGCGATGCTGACGGGGCTGTGGGACGGCACGACGTTCACCGGCCGTGCGGTCGACGGCACGTCGCGCGCCACCGCGAGCCTGCTCGACCTCATGCCGGTCGTCCTGGGCGCCGACCTGCCCCCCGACGTGCACGCGAAGCTCGCCGAGGGCGTGGCGCGGCACCTCACCCCGGTGGGCCTCGCCACCGAACTGCCGGACTCGCCCTGGTACGAGGCCGACGGCTACTGGCGCGGCCCGGTGTGGGCCCCGTCGACCGTGCTCATCGAGGACGGCCTGCGCCGAGGAGGCGCGGTGGAACTCGCCGACGAGGTCAGCGCCCGGTTTCGGGCGGTGTGCGAGAAGAGCGGCTTCGCCGAGAACTTCGACGCCCTCACCGGCCACGGCCTGCGCGACCGCGCCTACACCTGGACCGCGAGCGCGTACCTGCTGCTCGCCGCGGACGCCGAAACCCGACCGGCCGGACCGCGGCGCTAGTTCCCCGCCTCGGCGGCCCGCTTCGGCAACCGTCGACGCCCCGGGTGGCCTGACTTCGGCGACCGTCGACGGCCGTGGCGGCCTGACTTCGGCGACCGTCGACGCCTCAGCCGAACCGGTTCGACCCTTGTCGTGCAAGCGAGCCGGCGCGTACGGTGCAGAGCTAGTCGAACCGGTTCGACCTCTCTTCGCCCCATCACCGACAAAGGAGTCACGCGTGGCCACCAACCCCGCAAGGCGGCGAGGTCGCGGCGTCACCGCCGGCCTCGTCATCGCCGCCTCCGTCGTCACGTCCCTCGTCTCGCCCGGTCCGGCGGCCCTGGCCGGGGACGAGTCCATCTCCGTCGACTTCTCCGTCGCCGGCGGTTCACCGACCTACCGGGCCTCCGGCTGGATCTACGGCATGACCGAGAACGGGTCCGGACCGGCGGACCACTTCTTCCGCGACGTGAAGTTCCGGTACATGCGCGCCGGTGGCGCCCAGCTCGACGGGCCCGGCGGCTGGGTGGCGGGCAAGTACGACCGCCGGTGGAACGCCACCCGTGCCCAGCTGCTGCGCACCCGGTCGCTGGGCGGCGAGTTCATCCTGCTGCCGCACGACCTGTGGGGCGCGGACGGCTACCCGATCTCCCGTTTCCCGGGCGACAACGGCAACTGGGCGGACTACGACAACTTCCTCACCCGCCTGATCGACGACGTGCGGGCCACGGGCGTCCCGGTGCAGTGGGACCTGTGGAACGAGCCCAACATCACCCCGTTCTGGAACCGTCCCCAGTCCCAGTACTTCGAGCTGTGGCGGCGCACCTACCAGCGCGTGCGGGCCGCGTTCCCGCAGCAGCTGATCGTGGGTCCGAGCTTCGCGGGCGTCCCGACGACGAACGGGACGTGGTGGAACCAGTACCTCGACTTCATCCGCACGTCCAACACGGTGCCGGACATCATCAGCTGGCACTCCCTGCCCGGCGACCCGGTGGCCAACGTGGCGGCGGCGAACACCACGCTGGACTCGCGCGGCATCCCGCACCCGCGGCCCTACCAGATCAACGAGTACGGCGCGTCCAACGAGCAGAACCCCGGTGACGGCGCCTGGTACATCGCGCGCCTGGAGCGGGCGGGAGCCGACGGCCTGCGGGCCAACTGGGCCAGCGCGGGCAACCTGCACAACGACCTCGGCAACCTGCTCGTGCGCAACTCGGCCGGGCAGCACCAGCCCAAGGGCGAGTGGTGGGTCTACCGCTTCTACGGCTCGCAGACGGGGCAGGTCGTCTCCGTCACGCCCAGCCCGGCCTACGACGCGTTCGCCACGAAGGCCGACGGGGTCGCGAAGGTCCTGGTCGGCGGTGGCGGCACCACGGGCAACGTCGCGGTCCAGCTCCGGCGGCTGGACGCCACCAGCGGCATCGTGCAGAACAACCAGGTGCGGGCGGTCGTCCAGCGCATCCCGCACAACGGCGGCGGCGCGGTCCAGGGGCCGATCACCGTGCAGAACTCCGTGGTGACGCTGTCCGGCAACGGCGCCACGGTCAACCTGCCGCACACCGCCATCGACGACACCTTCACCATCACGCTCCTGCCGCCGTCGAGCCGGGGAGTCGCGTCCGTGGCCGTCGCCCAGCACTCGCAGCAGTGCCTGGACAACGCGGACCTGGGCACCGCCGACGGCAACCGGCAGCAGCAGTTCCCCTGCGAGGGCGGAGACCAGCAGCTGTGGGACTTCCGGCCGGTGACCGATGCGGCCGACACCTACACCGTCGTCAACGCGCAGACCGGCAAGTGCCTCGACGTGAACGGCTCGTCCTCGGCCGACGGCGCCGCGGTGCAGCAGTGGACGTGCCTCCCGGGGGCGCGGAACCAGCAGTTCGCGCTGCGGAAGGTCACCTACTCCGGCAACGACCCCCACGACCGCCAGCTCGTGGCCCGGCACAGCGGCAAGTGCGTCGACGTCAGCGGGGTCTCCACGGCGGTGCGCGCCACGGTCCACCAGTGGACCTGCAACCCCGTCGGCCAGTCGAGCCCGCGCAACCAGACGTGGCGGCTCTGGGGCTTCTGACGAAGCGGCGCGGCTCTGGTCGCCCGGCGATGTTCACGCTCACACGAATCAGCCTGCGGTCGATCAGGTTTGCTGGTCCTGTAGCGGAAGAGAAGGCGAGATCACCTCTGTAAACAACCAAGTTCAAGCGATCGGCGACCCGGACGCGCTGCGGCCCGCTAAAAGTGAGCGTGAACATTTTAGCGGGCCGCATTGTTGACGCCCGGCTCGGGCGGTGGCTACTGTGCTGACAGCCGGGCCGCCGGGCCCGAGTCGGTCACGCATCCGCCGGCACGACCGCCCGTCAACGACGACGATGGGGATTCCGATGCGACGAACACGGCACGCCGCGCACGTCCCGACCCGACGCCGATCGTTGCCGCAGCCGGACGTCCTGACCCGCTGAACCTCCGCGGTCGGCGCCTTCGCGCGGCGCTCCTAGCGCGCCGACCCGTCGCGGCGGCTCCGCCACGTCGTCCCTGATCTCCCTTCGCCGACAGGTCCTGCCGGCCGCACCGCGATGTCCCGGCCGGTCGCCACGGCGGCGCGCCCGCCTCACCGCGCGTGCCGGTCCCGCGGGACGTCACCGGCCTTCCCTCCAACCCACAGGAGAGCCCATGTCGTCACCCCTGAGCCGCCGCACGCTGCTGCAAGCCGTCGGCGTCGCGGCCGTCGCGACGACCGTGCCCGGCCTGACCACGGGGTCCGCGGTCGCGGCGTCGGTGCCGCCGGTCCGGCCGGACCTCGGCGTGGCCGCCCACCCGTTCGACCTCGGCGAGGTGCGGCTGAGCCCCGGTCGCTGGATGGAGAACCAGAGCCGGACGCTGACGTACCTGAAGTTCGTCAACGTCGACCGGCTGCTCTACAACTTCCGCGCCAACCACCGGCTGTCCACCAACGGCGCGGCGGCGCTGGGCGGCTGGGAGGCGCCGAACTTCCCGTTCCGCACCCACAGCCAGGGCCACTTCCTCAGCGCGTGGGCGCAGGCGTGGGCGGTGCTGGGCGACACCACGTGCCGGGACCGGGCGAACCAGATGGTCGCGGAGCTGGCGAAGTGCCAGGCGAACAACGCCGCCGCCGGGTTCAACACCGGGTACCTGTCCGGGTTCCCGGAGTCCGACTTCGACGCGATGGAGGCGGGCTCGCCCAAGTCGGTGTCGTACTACTCGCTGCACAAGACGTTGGCGGGTCTGCTGGACGTGTGGCGGCACATCGGCAACACCCAGGCGCGCGACGTGCTGCTGCGGTTCGCCGGGTGGGTGGACTGGCGCACCGGCCGGCTGTCCTACAGCCAGATGCAGCGCGTCCTGGGCACCGAGTTCGGCGGCATGAACGCCGTGCTGACCGACCTGTACCAGCAGACGGGGGACAGCCGGTGGCTGGCCGCGGCGCAGCGGTTCGACCACGCCGCCGTGTTCGACCCGCTGGCGGCCAACCAGGACCGGCTCAGCGGGCTGCACGCCAACACGCAGGTGCCGAAGTGGATCGGCGCGGCGCGCGAGTACAAGGCCACGGGGACGACCCGCTACCGCGACATCGCGTCGAACGCGTGGAACATCACGGTGGGCGCGCACACCTACGTCATCGGCGGCAACAGCCAGGCCGAGCACTTCCGCGCGCCCAACGCCATCGCCGCCTACCTCAACACCGACACGGCCGAGGCGTGCAACACCTACAACATGCTCAAGCTGACCCGTGAGCTGTGGCTGCTCGACCCCAACCGCGCCTCCTACTTCGACTTCTACGAGCGCGCCTTGCTCAACCACCTCATCGGGCAGCAGAACACGGCCGACCCGCACGGCCACATCTGCTACTTCACCGGCCTCAACCCGGGCCACCGGCGCGGCAACACCGGACCCGCGTGGGGCGGCGGCAACTGGAGCACCGACTACACGACGTTCTGGTGCTGCCAGGGCACGGCGCTGGAGGTCAACACCTCCCTGGCGAACTCCATCTACTTCCACAACGGCACCACGCTGACGGTGAACCTGTACACGCCGTCGGTGCTGACCTGGGCGCAGCGCGGGATCACCGTCACGCAGACCACGAGCTACCCGGCGTCGGACACCACCACGCTGACCGTGACCGGCAGCGTGAGCGGGTCGTGGACGATGCGCCTGCGCATCCCCGCCTGGACCACCGGCGCGACGGTCAGCGTCAACGGCGTGGCGCAGGACATCGCCACGACCCCGGGCACCTACGCGAGCCTCACCCGGTCGTGGGCTCCCGGCGACGCGGTCACCGTGCGCCTGCCGATGCGGGTCGTGGTGCAGCCCTCCAACGACAACCCCGCCGTCGCCGCGGTCACGTTCGGACCGGTCGTGCTGTCGGGCAACTACGGCAACACCGCCCTGAGCAGGCTGCCCGCGCTGGACACCGCCTCGATCACCCGCACCGGCACGTCGGGCCTGGCGTTCACCGCGCGAGCCGACGGCGCGACGGTCAACCTCGGGCCGTTCTACGACGCCCACGGGCACAACTACACCGTCTACTGGAGCACCAGCGGCGGCGGTGGCGGCTCGGACGCGGGCTACCGGCTGGTGAACGCGGCCAGCGGCCTGGTGCTGGGCGTGCAGGACATGTCGACCGCCGACGGCGGCCTCGCCGTGCAGTGGAACGACACCGGGACGGCCGACCACAACTGGGAGCTGGTCGTCGACGGCAGCGCCGTGCGGGTGCGCAACCGCAACAGCGGCAAGGTGCTCGGCGTGGAGAACGCGTCCACCGCGGACAACGCCCGCGTCCTGCAGTGGAGCAACACGGGCGCCGCCGACCACAAGTGGACGGTCCTGGACAACGGGGACGGCACCCACAAGCTGCGCAACGGCAACAGCGGCAAGCTGCTCGCCATCCTCAACGGCTCCACCTCGGCGGGCGCGCAGGCCGTGCAGGACCCGGACAACGGGACCGCCGACAACCGCTGGCGGTTCGTGCCCGTCGGCGCCCGCCGCGTGCAGAACCTCGCCAGCGGCCTGGTCCTGGGCGTGCAGGACATGTCGACCGCCGACGGCGGCCTCGCCGTGCAGTGGGACGACAACGGCACCGCCGACCACCTCTGGACCGCCGTGGTGGACCCCGACGGCTACTTCCGGCTGCGCAACTCCCACAGCGGCAAGGTCCTCGGCGTCGAGAACGCGGCCAACGCCAACGGCGCCCGGGTGCTCCAGTGGGCCGACAACGGCACCAACGACCACAAGTGGCGGCTGCGCTACGGCACCGGCGGCTACTTCCGCATCCAGTGCGGCAACGGCGGGCGCGTGCTCGGCGTCAACGGCGCCTCCACCGCACGCGGCGCCCAGATCGTGATCTGGGACGACAACGGCACCAACGACCACCTCTGGCGCTTCATCTGAGTCGACGACGCGGCGGCCCGTCCGGTGTTCCGGACGGG
>NZ_JBEOVG010000152.1:0-11770 GCF_040295345.1 Actinosynnema sp. NPDC002837 | reverse complement strand
GCGGCGTGGGCGGGCTCGGCGTGGCGGCGGAACCGAGCGCGCTGCCGGGAGGTCCTCGCGGTGGTCGAGGGCGACCGCCCTACCGGGCCGTCTCCGTCCACGTGACCGGCAGCTCGTGCACGCCGTAGATGTTCATGTCGGTCTTGAGCTTCACCTCGTCGGCCGGGACGGCGAGTGCCAGCGTCGGGAAGCGGCGCAGCAGGG
Organism: Actinosynnema sp. NPDC002837; assembly: GCF_040295345.1. NCBI lineage: Bacteria > Bacillati > Actinomycetota > Actinomycetes > Pseudonocardiales > Pseudonocardiaceae > Actinosynnema > Actinosynnema sp. NPDC002837. The sequence continues at coordinate 11,566 of NZ_JBEOVG010000152.1, read as the reverse complement.
CGCCGAAACCGGCGCGCAGCTCGATGCGGGCCAGTTGCTGGCCGAGGCACTGGTGGATGCCGTGCCCGAACGACAGGTGGCCGCGCGCCTGCCGGCGGACGTCCAGCGCGTCGGGGTCGTCGAAGCGCCGCGGGTCGTGGTTGGCGGCCAGCAGCGAGACGACGACGGTCGAGCCCTTGGTGATCGTCTCACCGCCGAGCTCGATGTCCTCCGTCGCGTAGCGGTAGAAGATGTCGGCGACGGACAGGTAGCGCATGAGCTCCTCGACCGCGCCGGGCAGCAGCTCCGGGTCCTCGCGCAGGGCCGTCAGCTGCCCGGGGTTCTCCAGCAGCGCGAACGTGCCGAGCGACAGCATGTTGGCGGTGGTCTCGTGGCCCGCGAGCAGCAGCAGGAACGCGATGCCGGTCAGCTCCTCGATCGCGAGGTCGTCGTTGCGGGCGAGGTCGGACAGCAGGTCCTCGTCCGGCTCGGCGCGCTTGCGCGTGACCAGCTCGGTCAGGAACGCGTTCATCGCGCCGAACGCGGCCATCTTCTCCTCGAGCACCACGTCCTTCTCCAGGAACTTGGCCGAGTTGACCTGGAAGGCGGCCCGGTCCTCGTAGGGCACGCCGAGCAGCTCGCAGATCACCAGCGACGGCACCGGCAGCGCGAACGCCTCGACCAGGTCGACCGGCGGCGCGAGGCTCGCCAGCTCGTCCAGCTGCCGCTCGACGATGTCGGCGATGCGCTCTTCGAGCTGCTTCATCCGCTTGACGGTGAAGGCGCCGGTGAGCAGCCGCCGCAGCCGGGTGTGATCCGGCGGGTCCATGCTGATGAACAGGCCCGGCAGCTGCGGCGACGGCTCGGTGGCCGCGGGGATGCCGGGGGTCTCGTACGGCACGTGCATGACGCCGAGGTCCTGGCGCGAGCTGAAGCGGGCGTCGGCCATGAGCCGGCGGACCTCGTCGTAGCCGGTGACGAGCCAGCCCTCGTGACCGTCGGGGAACAGCAGCGGGCTGACCGGGTGGGCCTCGCGCAGCTCGGTGATCCGGCTGGGCGGGTCGAAGGGGCCCGCATCGCGCTCCATCGGCAGGCCGTGCGGGATGGGAACCGTTCGACTCATCGGTTTTCCTCTCGTGGTGGATGTGGCGACCACGATCACCGAGGGGCCGGACACGGCGCTGACACGGGCCTGACACGGGTCTGACACCAGCGCTACGCGGCCAGACCCCAGGCGACGATGATCGCCGCGAACACCACCGCGACGACCACGAAGCCGAGCACGCCCGCGAGCACCAGGCCGGTACCCACCGAGTTCCAGGGCGGCCGGAAGAACTTGGCCGCGCAGCCCAGCACGATCGAGCCGATCGCCACCCCGATGAACGCCTACGCGTACTCGCCACCGCGCCAACCCAGGTCCGCGAAGTACCACGATCGGTACGCGGCCACCACCGCGACCTGGAGCGCGAACGGCACCAGGAAACCCGCGAACGCCACCCCGGGCCGTCTGCGCTGCTCGACGTCGATCACGCGGCCAGTCTCGCCGACCGCCGGGCGCCGCGCATGAGTACGACTACGCAGACCGGCGGCCCGGAGCGAGGGGTGCTCCGGGCCGCCGGCGTGGTGACGTGCGCGTGCGGTCAGGCGGTGGTGCCCGTGACCGACGTGCCGGACTTGGTGACGTAGTACGTCACCTTGGCGCCGCTCCAGTAGTGGAACGTCAGCGTGACCCGCGAGCCGTCCGTGACCTCGGCGAAGAACTCGGGCTTCAACGTCGTGGTGTTCGCGGTGTAGTTCGGCGCGAACGTGACGTCGAACTCCTTGTACGAGGTCCAGTTGTGCGGGCCGGCGTTGCTGCCGTCCGCGTACTTGGCCTCCATCGTGGCCAACTGGTCGCCGCGGAACTGGGACGGGATCGAGAACGCGCTCGTCGTCCCGGTCGCGTTCGACAGCACCGGCGTGTCGTAGGTGACCAGGTTGATCCGCCACGGCACGCCCGCCGAGAACCGGGCCGACAGCGTCGCGTTCGTGCCGTACGCCCGCGACCCGCTCAACCGGGTGATCAACGCCGCCTTGATGGTCAGCTGGTCGCCGCTGACCGTGTAGTCGGTGCCGCGCACCAGGTCGGTGGTGCCGTGGCGCAGCCCGACGAACGACGTGCCGTTCAGGTTGAGCGTCAGCGTCTTGTCGCTCACCGCCGAGGCCTTGGCGCTGAACACCTGGTCCGACGACGCCGTGCCGGACCGGGTCGTCCAGCTCGACTTGATCTGGGCGATCAGCTCCGGGTCGCTCCACGCGAACGAGGTGCGGCCGAAGTGCTGGCCGTTGTCCCACAGCATGGTGGTGATCTTCTTCGTGCGGGCGTAGTGGCCGAGGAACTCGAAGAACTTCAGCTTCTCGCCCTGCTGGACGGTGCCGGTGTGCCGGTCGAAGCCCAGCAGGCCGTACTCGCCCAGGATGACCGGGATGCCGCGCGCCACGAACGCGTTGGCCACGCGGTCGAACGAGTCGGTCAGGTCCTTCTGCACGGTGGCGTCGAACTTCGTGCCGCCCGCCACGTTCACGCTGAACGGCCAGTAGCCGTAGAAGTGGAACGTCGCGATCAGGTTCGGGTCGTCGAGCGAGTTGAACGTGGCCACCAGCTCGTCCACCCGAGCCTGCTCCGACGACGTGTGCAGGGTCGGCAGGACGAGCAGGCGGGTGGCGTTGTTGCCGCCCGAGCCGCGCACGATCCGGTGGAACGACGTGTTCAGCTCGTTGAGCAGCTGCGCGTTCTGCGCGTCACCCGAGCTGTTGGCGAACTGCGGCTCGTTGACGCTCTCCAGCATCAGCTTCGGCGAGGCGTCCCGGAACGCGGCCGCGATCTGCGTCCACGCCGCGTTGTAGCGGGCCAGCACGTTCGTGCGGTCCGTCGGCATGGCGTTGATCCACTGCCACGAGTCGTGGTGAATGTTGATCATGACGTAGAAGCCGTCCGCCAACGCCCAGTTCACGACCTCCTTCACGCGCGCCAGGTAGGCCGCCTCGATCGTGTAGCCCGGCGCGCCGCCCTGGTGGGCGCTCCAGGTGACCGGGATGCGGATGCTCTTGAAGCCCTGCGCCCGGACGTTGTCCAGCAGCGCCTCGGTGATGCGCGGGTTGCCCCACGACGTCTCGTCGGCGCCGGTGGCGTCGAGCGAGTTGCCCAGGTTCCAGCCGGGCTGCATCTCCGCGACCCGCGCCATGGCGTCGCCCGCCGGCGGGTTCGTCGTGGTCGTGGTGGTGGTCGTGCTCGTCGTGGTGCTGGTGGTGGTCGTGCTACCGGTGCAGGTCACGCCGTTGAGCGCGAACGACGACGGCGCCGTGTTGCTGCCCGTCCACGTGCCGTTGAAGCCGAACGACACCGAGCCGCCGGTCGCGATGTTGGCGTTGTAGCCGACGTTGGTCGCGGTGACCTGGCCGCCGGACGCCGTCACGGTGGCGTTCCACGCCTGGGTGACCGTCTGGCCGGACGGGAACGCCCACGTGAGCCGCCACCCGCCGGTGATCGGGTCGCCCAGGTTGGTGATGTCGACGTTGCCGTTGAAGCCGCCCTGCCACTGGCTCGGCACCGAGTACGCGACCCGGCAGCCCGCCGCCGCCTGGGCGTCGGTCACCGCGACAACACCCGCGCTCGCGAGCACCGAGGCCATTCCGGTGGCCAGCAGGCCAACCCGCCAACGGATTTTTCTCAGCTTGTCTCGCATATCGGCCATGACGCTCCTCGTAATCGCGTGCGGCAGCGGGAGGGGTGGGAACCGAAACGCGCGCGGGCGGTGGAGCCGGCCGCGGTGGGGAATGCGGGTGCGCCGGTCGCCGCCCGGCGCACCCGCACCGCCACGACCGTGTGACCGGGCGCGGCGGCGTGTTCCGGCGCTGCCTCGCCATGATGTTGGCGGTAACGGATGGGTGACGCAAGGGTTTCGACAGGAATCGACTCAGGCGACATCCCCGACCAATTCGGAATGGTCACCGGAAGTCGAAATCATTCGACGCGGGCATCGTCCGCCGTTCGACGAATCCGTCGAATGAATTCGACATCGGACCCGCGCGGCACGACCTCAGCGACGGGGCAGCACCCACGTTTGCGCGGCGGTGCCGTTGCAGTCCCAGATCTGCAACCGGGTGAAGTCGGCCGACATCCCGTCGCGCGCGTCCAGGCAACGGCCGGACAGCGCGTTCACCAGCGCGCCGCCCGGATCGGCGCGCCAGTGCTGCGCGCCGGTGCCGTTGCAGTCCCACAGCTGCACCGGCGTGCCGGCGTGGGGCACCCCGTCGGCCACGTCGAGGCACTTGCCCAGCGCGCGCACCGACCCGTCCGCGTCGAGCTTCCAGTCCTGCGCGCCCGTGCCGTTGCACCGGAACAGCCAGACGACCGTCCCGCTCACCGTGCTGCCGCCGTCCACGTCGACGCACTGGCCGGCGATCCCGGTCACCCGGTCGGCCGGTCGCGGCGGCTGCCAGGTCTGCGCGACGCCACCCGTGCACGGCGCGAGCCGCAGCGCGCCGGTGGACGAGTCGAGGCACCGGTCACCGGACCTGAGCGGCCCGCCGTCCGCCACCGCCCAGCGCTGACCGGCGCAGTCGGCCAGCACGACGGCGTCACCGGCGGGCGCCAGGCACCGGCCCATCGCCCGCATCGCGCCCTCCGGCGTCACCGTCCACCGCTGCGCGGCCGTGCCGTTGCACGCCCACAGCTGGACGGGCGTGCCGGGGGCGTCGTTCGCATCGGCCACGTCCAGGCACGAGCCCGCGTGCACCACCTGGCCGGTGGCGCCCTCGGGGATCCGCTCGGCCTGCCGGGTCACGGTCCCGGTGAGCCGGGCGTCCCGGGACGACGCGCCCACCGTGACCGCGAACGTCCCCGACGGCACCCGGAACGACCGCTCGGCCTCGTCCCAGACCGCGAACGACCGCCGGTCGAGGTCGACCGACACCCTGGTGGTGGCGCCGGCGGCCAGGGCGACCTTGGTGAACCCGCGCAACTGCCGCGGCGGCTCACCGGCCGCGTCCGGGTAGCCCACGTACACCTGCGGCACGGCCGAGCCCGCCCGTCCGCCCGTGTTGGTCACGTCGAACGACACCGTGACCGCCTGCCCGGCGGTCGGCGTCACGGCCAGGTTCGCGTAGCGGAACGTCGTGTAGGACAGGCCGTGCCCGAACGGGAACAGCGGCGTCGTCCCGGTGGCGTCGTACCACCGGTAGCCGACCCGGAGCCGTTCCGCGTAGTGCACGACACCGCCCTCACCGGGGTACTGCGCGGGCGAGGCGATCGGCGTCGCGTCCAGACCGGTCGGGAACGTCACCGGCAGCCGCCCGCCGGGCTCCGCCGCGCCGAACAGCACGTCCGCCACCGCGTGCCCGCCCTGCTCGCCCGGGTACCAGGCCTGCAGCACGGTGTGCGCGGCCGGCAGCCACGGCATGGTCACCGGCCCGCCGGTCTCCAGCACCACCACGGTGTCCGGGTTGGCCGCCGTGATCGCCGAGACCAGCGCGTCCTGGTTGCCGGGCAGGTCGATCGACGGCCGGTCGGCGCCCTCGGTGCTGTCGTCGCCGACCACCACCACGGCGACGTCGGCGGCCCGTGCGGCCTCGACCGCCCGGCGCAGCTCCGGATCGGCTTCGGCGGGCGGGTACCAGCCGAAGCGCAGCCCGGCGTCACCCGCCGCCTCGTAGTACTCGACCCGGACCTGGTGCCGGTCGCCTGCCCGCAGCGGGATCCGCGTCGACCTGGTCCGCGTGGGGTGATCGCCCCAGTTGTCCACGACGAGGGTGCCGTCGAGGTAGAGCCTGCTGCCGTCGTCGCTGGTGACCGCGAGGTCGTAGGCGCCGGTCGCGGGCACCGACAGGGTCGCCGTGAAGCGGGCCGACCAGTGGTCCGCGGGCACGTTCGGCGCGGGCGACCCGCCCGCCCAGTCGAAGCCGATCGAGGCGGGCGCGGTGGACGCCACCGGCGGGCCGGCGAGGTCGCGGTTGGCGTAGTAGTCGGCGCGCAGGTCCGACAACGACTCCGGCGGCACGGCGAACGGCGACGGGCGCGCCCCCGGCGTGTACGTCAGGCCCGCGCCGACCCGTGCGCGCAGACCGTCCAGCGGAGTCACGGTGTGCTCGGGGTACGGCGTCACGTACGAGCTGCCCTTGCCCCCGGTGTGCGCGAAGCCGGCGTACCACCCGGACACGGCGACGCTCCTGGCGGTCAACGGCAGCAGTGAGCGGTCGTTGCGCAGCAGCACCATGCCCGCCGCGGCCTGCCGACGCGCGACTGCCGCGTGCGCGGCCGGGTCCACCACCGGGCGCGGGTCGCCGTCGAGCAGACCGGTGCGCATCATCAGCCGCAGCACCCGCCGCACGTTGTCCTCGAACGCCGGACGCGCCAGGGCGCCGGAGCGCACGGCGTCCGCGAGGCCCGCGTAGTGCGTCGAGCCGCCGAACTCCTGGTCCAGACCCGCCAACGCGGACGTCACCCCGGAGTGCGTGGCCGGGTAGTCCGAACCGACCGCGCCGTCGAAGCCCCACCGGTCCCGCATCACGTCGTTGAGCAGCGGGAAGCTCTCGCACGCCCACGAGCCGTCGACCCGGTTGTAAGCGCACATCGCCGACCACACGCCGCCCTGCCGCACGGCCGTCTCGAACGCCGGCAGGTAGACCTCCCGCAGCGTCCGGTCGTCCACACCGGACGACAGCCAGAGCCTGCCCTCCTCCTGGTTGTTCGCCGCGACGTGCTTGACCTGCGCGGCGACCCGCTGCCCCTGCACGCCCGCGACGTAGCTCGCGGCCAGCTGCCCCGCCAGGTGCGGGTCCTCGCCGTAGGTCTCGAAGTTCCGCCCGCCCCGGGGCACCCGGACGATGTTGACCATCGGCGAGTACAGCACCTGGTAGCCGCGCGCCTTGACCTCGCGGCCGACCAACCCGCCCGCCTCCGCGGCCACCGCGCGGTCGAACGTGGCGGCCAGCGACACGGGCGCGGGCATCGCGGTGGCGGGCAGGCCGTCGCGGACGCCCGCCGGGCCGTCGGTGAGCCGCAGCGGCGGGATGCCGAGGCGCGCCACGCCCGGCACGTACCCGACCGCGTGCTCACCGGCCGGCGTCGTCACCCCGAGCAGCAGCCGCGCCTGCTCGTCCAACGTCAGTTGCGAGAGCAGGATCGTCACCCGCTGCTCCAGCGGAACGGCCGCATCACGCCAGGCGGGCTGCCGCTCCGCGGCGGTGCTCGCGGTGGTCGCCATGACCAGGACCAGCGCTGCCGTGACGTGAACTCCGGTCCGGCGTTCCCTCCACCGCATGACGCCCCCTCGCGCCGATGCGAACCGCGTCGGCGGACCGCTGCCGCCGATGCGCCCCTGGAACCAAGGTAGAGCAAGGGATTCCTAACACCGACCGCCATTCGAACGACATCCTGCAGTGGGACGAGCGAAGGGGAGTGGGCAATGGCCAGGGTGCTGAACGTGGTGGCGCACCACGACGACGACTTGCTGTTCTTGAGCCCCGATCTGCTGAACGACCTCCGCGACGGGGCGGTGGTGCGCACGGTATTCCTCGTGGCGTCGGACTACCACACGTACCCGACTTACATGCAGCAACGGGAACTCGGCGTCCGGGAGGCGTACGCGCACGCCGCGGGTCTGACCGGCGCCCCGTGGAGGTCGTACGCGTACTCGTGCGCGAACCTCTCGGCGACGCTCTGGACCGCGGGCACGCGCGTCTCGATCCTGGAGAACCGGTTGCCCGACAACGCCACCGCGCCACCGAACCGGCTGTGGCAGCTCTACGCGCGCGACCAGTCGCTGACCGGCCGCCCGCTCGACCACGCGCCCGCCCAGACCACCGGACGTGCCCGGCTGATCGCCTACCTGCGCGCGGTGATCGCGGACTTCGCGCCGGACGTCGTCCGCACCACCGACCCGACCGCCGACCTGCACGGCCTGCACACGCCCGGTCGACCGCTGGAGGACTTCTACTTCCACCGCGACCACGTCGCCACCGCGCGGCTCGTGCGGACCGCGTTGCAGGACGTGCCGTCGAACCCCGAGGCCGTCTACTACCGCGACTACACGATCCGCGACGAGCCCGCCAACCTGACCGCGGCGGACGCGGCGTTCAAGCGGGCCGTGTTCCGCACCTACGCCGTGCACGACGTCGACATCTGCCCGAACGGGGGAGTGGACTGCCCGCCCGCGGGCGGGTTCTACGACGACCTGCTGAGCCGCGGTTACGTGGCCGACCCGGCGTGGTCGGGCGACCTCGTCGTGCCGCTGCCGGCCGCGGAGCACCAGCTCGTGATGGGCACCCACCACACCGTGCGGAACCGTGCCACCGGGCTGAAACTGGCCGTGGCGGACGCGTCGACGGCGGACCTGGCGCCGATCATCGGCTGGCCCCACACCGGCACCCCGAACCAGCGGTGGCGCTTCGAAGCCAACCCGCAGGGGTGGGAACTGGTCGCGAGCCACAGCGGCAAGGCGATCGACCTGCCCGAGTCGAGCCTGGAGCCCGGTGTCCAGGCGATCCAGTTCCAACGGCTGAGCGGCGTCAACCAGACCCTGCGCGTACGCGGCAACCCGACCACGGGCTACCGGCTGGCGTTCGCCCACTCCGGGCTCGCGCTGTCCGTCACGGGCAACGCGGGCGCACCGGTCGTGCAACGCCCCGTCGCCCCATCGCCCGACCAACTGTGGGACATCGACCCGGCCTGATCACGTGGGGATCACCCGATAGTGGAACCGGCGCGGTCGCTAGGTTGCCGCCGTGACCCGTCCCAAGATCGGCGTCGTCCTCGCCACGACCGGACGCCTGTCGTCGCTCGGCGCGCCGCTGGAGTACGTCGCCACCGGCCTGCCGTGGCCCGCCGAGGTGGTGTTGCGCGACAGCGGCTCGACGCCCGAAGGGGCCCGTGCGGCGACCCGGTCGCTGGTGGAGTCGGGTGTTCGCGTCGTGGTCACGTTGGGCGGCACGACGACGTTGCCCGCGGTGGTGGACGCCTGCGCCGGGCACGACGTGCCGTGCGTGTCCACGACGTTGCCCTGGCAGGTGTTCGACGCCGGTCGGCGCCCGGGCCCGGCGTTCCACTTCTGCTGGGGCCTGGACGACATCGCGGCCGTGTTCGCCGACCTGTGGGAGCGCCTCGGCCCGGCGCGGACGGTCGGCTGCGTGTGGAACGACGGCCCGCAGGGCGCGGCGCTGCGGAGGTGGTTCGCGCCGGTCACCGCCGCGCGCGGGCACCACCTGGTCGACCTGCCGTACCGCGAGTCGAGCGGTGTCGTGCCCGCCGTCGGCGACGTGGAGGTGGTGACCAGCGCCGCGACCGCCGCCGACCTGGCCGCCGTGGTGCGCGCGCGGCGGCCGCGGCTGGTGACGTGCTCGCGGTGGCTCACCTATCCGTTCGGCGTGGCCCGGTACGGCCTGGACCGGGTCGCCACGATCGTGTCGTGGACGCCGGAGCACGAGCACGTCGGGCGGGGCGGGCGGACGCCGCGCGATTTGGCGCGCGCCTACGAGGAGGCCACCGGATCACCGTGGTTGCAACCGCTCGGGCTCGCGCACGCGTTGTTCGAGGTGGCCGTGCACGCGGTGAGCGAGGCGGACTCACCGGCGGCGGTCGCCGACGTGCTGGCGCGGACGCGGTTGGCGACGATCGCCGGCGTGCTCGACTGGACCGCCGGCCCCGCGCCCGGCGTGGCCGCGGTCCCGTTGGCGGGCGGGCAGTGGCGCGGCGGCCCGCGACCGACGCCGGCGGTGGTGGACAACCGCCGGGCACCGCTCGTGCCGGTGTCGGGCGACTTGCTGGTCGACTAGTCCGTGATCACGGTGAAGACGAACTTGTAGGCGACTCCCTGGTCTGAGGCCGTCCGCGCCACCTTGCCCTCGCCGCGAGCGTTGGCGAACGCCCCCGTGCCGCCGATGATCGACATGGTCGTGTCGTTGAAGCCCGACGCGATGGTCTCGTACGTCCGCACGCTGGAGAGGTGGAGCTGCCCGTCCTGCAGCCGGAAGGTGGACGTGCAGTGGGTGGTGACCTCCGGCGGCACGGCCGCCGAAACCGCCAGCACGCCGCAGTGCGAATTGCCGTCGCCCACTTTGGTGGCGCCGTCGGCCGCGAACAGCTCGCCACCGCTGACGAACCCGAGGCCGACGGTGGGCGCCGCGGGCGCCGACATGAGCCCTCGTTTCGCCACCACCTCCACGGTCGCCTCTTTTGCTGTTTCCTCGGCGCGAACCTGGTCCGCGCCGACGAGACCGCCCACGAGTGCCAGGACCAGCCACCGGTTGACCTGCACGACGACACCTCCGGGTAGGGTGCTGAACCGTCTTCGTCGTCGGAAGATAATTCGGAAACCTGGATCACAGTGGGTCAACTCCACGTTCGACTGAAAATTGGGCACCGAACGTGTGACTTCACTTCACCGGACCGTGTACTGATCACACCTGTGAAACCGGTCATGAATGTGAACCATCATTGGGCCGAGAAGCGGATCGACCCCGGTGAATCCCGCTGATAGGAACCAGGGCATGACGAGAACAGCGGTCGTGACCGGTGGCGGGACGGGTATCGGCAAGGCGGTGGCGGCCGACTTGGTCAAGCGGGGGTTGGACGTCGTGATCACCGGCAGGCGGCAGGACGTCCTGACCGCCACCGCCGCGGAGATCGGCGCACGGGCGGTCGTCTTCGACGCCGCCGACCCCGAGCAGGTGCGCGAGGCGTTGGCCGACCTGCCCGACCGGGTGGACGTCCTGGTGAACAACGCGGGCGGCAACATGGCCCGCCGCCGTCCCGCGCCCGAGGGGTTGGCGGACGTGCGCGAGCTGTGGTTGGCGAACTTCGAGTCGAACGTCCTCAGCGCCGTCCTGGTGACCACCGCCCTGGAACCACGCCTGGCCGACGACGCCAGGGTGGTCACGATCGGCTCCATCGCCGCCCGGCGGGGTTCGGGCAGCTACGGCGCGGCGAAGGCGGCGATCGAGGCGTGGACCGCGGACCTGGCTTTCGCGCTGGGCGGGCGAGGGATCACGGTCAACGTCGTGTCGCCCGGGGTCACCGAGGAGACCGAGTTCTTCGGCGGCACGCTGTCCGAGGAGCGGCGCAAGAAACTGGTCGGCAACCCAGCCAACGGCCGCACCGGCACACCCACCGACGTAGCCGCCGCGGTGACCTTCCTGACCTCCCCGGAAGCCGGCCACCTGACCGGTCAGGTCATCGGCGTCAACGGCGGCGCCGGCCTCGGCCGCTAACCCCACCACACCACAATCCCCGCCCGCCCGAACCGCCCGCCCCAACCGCCCGCCCGCACAACCGCACAACCGCCCGCACAACCGCTCAACGACCGCCCCACCCACCCGTACCCGCCGCCGGGCCGGCCGTTTTATCCGGCTAACGGAAGACATGCGATTCGGGTTGTCCCAGGTTGCATTCTCCGCCCAGTCGAGTGATCCACCCCCAAACCCCACCCGCCCACAACGGACCCGCAGCACCCGCACCCAGGCCCGATTTGACATGGGTTCGGGTGCCATAGGCTGGTCGAAGCCGGGCAGGCTTGGCGGACGCTTTTCCCGCCAGGCCTGCCCGGCTTTGGCC
>NZ_JBEOVG010000151.1:0-12130 GCF_040295345.1 Actinosynnema sp. NPDC002837 | reverse complement strand
CGGGCGTGCGGGTCCCCCCCGCCGGGGGGGCGGGGGCCCGGGGGGCGGGGGGGCGGGGGGGGGGGGGTTTTTGGTGGGGGGGGGGGGGGGGGGGGCGGGGGGGGGCGGGCCCCCCACCACTCATCCTGGTCTGCCCCGGGGGAATGCGGCGCGGCCAGGACGTCATCGCGGTCCGGTCAGGCGGCCGCGCGCTTGCGGGTCAGCGTCACGCCGATCACCGACGCGACCACGGACACCACCACGGCCACGACGAGCGCGTAGCGGAAGCCCGCCACCAGCGACGCCGGGTCAGCCTGCTCCAGCGGTGTGCCCTCGGCGAGCATCCCGCCCGTGACGCCGACCGCGATCGCGGCGAACGCCGCCGCGCCGAGCGCCGCGCCCAGCTGCTGCGAGGTGTTCAGCAGGCCGCCCGCGAGGCCCTGCTGGTGGTCCGGCACACCGGACGTCGCCGAGATGCTGACGATCACGACCGCGGACACGTGGCCGAAACCGATGACCGCCATGCCGACGAGGATCCACCAGATCGCGCCGGTGGCGGGCAGGATCGCCAGGGCCACGGTGCCGACCGCCTGCATCAGCAGGCCGCCGACGAGCGTGGCCGTGCCGCCCAGCTTCCCGGACACCTTGCCCGCCGCCATGCCCGCGACCACCGCGGTCGCGCCGAGCACGGCGAACGTCAACCCCGTCTGCAACGGCGTGAAGCCCTCCACGCCCTGCAGGTAGAGGGTGAGGATGTAGGCGATGCCCACGAACGAGCCGATCAGCAGCACGTTGATCAGGTTCGCGATCAGCAGCACGCGCTGCGCGACGACCTTGAGCGGGATCAGCGGGTGCGGGCTGCGCTGCTCGATCGCCAGGAACGCGGCGAACAGCACGATCGACAGCACGAGCGAGATCAGCCAGCCGAGGCCGCCCTGGGTGATCGTGGACAGCGCGTACACCATGCTGATCACCGAGCCGGTGATGGTGACCGCGCCCGGCACGTCGAGCTTGCGGTTGCTCTCCTGGCCGTGGCTCTCGCGGATGAGCTTGGGCGCCAGCAGCGCCGCGCCCAGGCCGATGGGCACGTTGACGAAGAACACCCACCGCCAGTTCAGCACGTCGGTGAGGATGCCGCCCAGCACCACGCCCGACACGAAGCCGAACGACAGCACCGCGCCGTAGACGCCCAGCGCGCGGTTGCGCTCCGGCCCTTCCGGGAACGACGTGGTGAGCAGTGACAGCGCCGCCGGCGCGACCACCGCCGCCGCCAAACCTTGCGCACCGCGCAACAACACCAACTGCACGTCGTCCTGCGCGATGCCCGCGACCAGCGACACCAGCGCGAAGGCGACGAGGCCGATGATGAACAGGCGGCGGCGACCGTAGAGGTCGGAGATCCGGCCGCCGAGCATCAGGAATCCGCCGAAGGTGATGGCGTAGGCGCTGATGACCCATTGCAGGCCGGAAGTCGTGAAGCCCAGCTCGGTCTGGATGACCGGCAGCGCCACGTTGGTGATGGAGAAGTCCAGGGCGATCATGAACTCGGCCAGGCACAACAACAGCAGGACGAGACCGGCATTCGGACGCCGGCCCGACGCGGTGGCCCCGGTCGTGCTGGTAGTGGTCGCCGCATCCGACGCGGCGGTGCCCGTGGGCGGCCCTGCAGCCGTCTGGTCGGCAGTTTGAGACAAAGTCGGCTCCTTGATATCGCCGGCGTTACGCCGATGCGCCCACCCTCCTCATTCCGCAACCGGGTAACCAGACCAGGGTCTTTCCTAGTAGCAGGACTACCAGGCAACGCGCACCGGCCGCCGCTGTGGGGCTCATCACCAGGGCTATCACGTCGAGCGCAAAAGCCCTCGTAACACGGGCGCAAACAAGCCCCTTCCGCAATTCCGTCAAGTACACCCAGTTGCACCGGCTGCCTTGCCCCGGACCACTTGCGCGGATTGACTCATGTCGTCAATCACGACACCAAAGATGTCACAGCGGGTGACGGTCGCCACGGTCCGTTCGCCACCGACACGGCCACACGGGAGAAATCAGTGCCAGCAACCCTCGACAATGATCTGATCAGCCGGTTCGTCGGCGATTGGTACCGCGCTCTCGACGAGCACGGCACCGAGGACGAGGTGCTCGGATATCTCGTCGACACCAACCTCGCGATGACCTTCCCGGAAGGCACGCTCAGGACCACCGAGGAATTCCTGGGTTGGTACCGGACGGTCGTCAACCGCTTTTTCGACGAAGTGCACGAAGTCACCGAGGTGACGTCGTCCATTCGCGGCGACGTGGCCGACGTGAAGGTGCGCGTGAATTGGCAGGCACGAATCTGGAACCCGCCGGCGGCGACCAGCCAGTGGCTGGGTTTCGACGCCGACCAGACGTGGCAGGTCGTGCGCGACGACGCGGGGCGCCTGCGCATCCGCTCGTACGTCGTGGACGCCCTGCACCCGATGCCCGGCTCCGCCGAGCTCTGAGCAACCCTCACACCCAGGGAGTAGAGAAGTGACCCGACGAGTTCTCGTGGTGCTGTCCGAGTACGGCTACTGGGGGGAGGAGCTGGTCGGTCCGCTGGAGGCGTTCGACGCCCGCGGCTACCAGGTCACCTTCGTCACCCCCACCGGCAAGCGCGCCCACGCGCTGCCGCCGAGCATGGACCCCGACTACATCGACCCGCCGCTCGGCCGCACGGTGACCACGCCGGAGATGGCCCGCGCGGTCCGCGCGCTGGACGAGTCCGACCGGCTGGACAACCCGCTCAGCCTGGCCGACCTCATCCCCGAGCGGCCCTACCACAGCTCGATCAACTTCCTGCGCGAGCTGGAGGCCTACCACCGCAACCTGCAGCCCGCGGTGGACGACCTGGTCGCGGCCTACGACGCGCTGGTGCTCGTCGGCGGCTCCGGCCCGCTGGTCGACATGGTCAACAACGAGCGCCTGCACGAGGTCACCCTCGGCTTCTTCGCCGCGGACAAGCCGATCCTGGCCGAGTGCTACGGCGTCACCGTGCTGGCCTTCGCCCGCGACTGGGAGTCCCGCCAGAGCATCATCTACGGCAAGCACGTCACGGGCCACCCCAAGGAGTACGACTACAAGGACGGCACCGGCTTCCTCGGCGTCGACTTCAACATGGGCCCGCCCCCGTTCCCGCTGGAGTACATCCTGCGCGACGCGACGGGCGCGTTCGGCGGCTTCCACGGCAACGTCGGCAAGGAGCTGTCGGTGATCGTGGACTACCCGTTCGTCACCGCGCGGTCCACTCCGGACTCCGCGCTGTCCGGCGAGCTGCTGGTGCGCACGCTGGAGAACGGCCTGCGCCGCTACGGCTGGTAAGGCGTCACGGGCGGACGCGGCGCCGGTCCGCGCCGCGTCCGCCACCACACTGGGGAAGGTGGATCGAAGCACATGACCAAACGACCGGGACGGGTCGCGATCTTCGAGCAGTTCGCGGCCGACGGCATCACGCACATGTTCGGCAACCCGGGCACCGTCGAGCAGGGTCTGCTCGACGCCATGGGGCAGACCGAGATGTCCTACGTGCTGGCGTTGCAGGAGAGCGTGGCCGTGGCGATGGCCGACGGGTACGCCCGCGCCTCGCAGCGGCCGGGCCTGGTGCAGCTGCACACGGGCGTCGGCCTCGGCAACGCCGTCGGCATGCTGTACCAGGCGAAGCGGGGAGGCTCGCCACTGGTCGTGATCGCGGGCGACGCCGGTGTGCGTTACGACGCGATGGACGCGCAGATGGCCGTCGACCTGGTGGCCATGGCCGAGCCGGTGACGAAGTACGCCACCCGGGTCACCGATCCGGACTCGGTGCTGCGGGTGCTGCGCCGGGCGGTGAAGATCGCCATGACGCCACCGCGCGGTCCGGTGTTCGTGGCGCTGCCCGCGGACGTGCTCGACGCCGTCACCGAGGAACCGGCGCTGCCGACCGTGGTGCCGTCGACGCGCGTGCTGCCGGAGCCCGCGCTGGTGGCGCGGATGGCGTCGGTGCTGTCGGGCGGCAGGCGTCCGCTGGTGCTGATGGGCGACGGTGTCGCGACGAGCGGCGCGCAGCGCGAGCTGGCCACCGTGGCGCAGCTGCTGGGCGCGCGGGTGTACGGGGTGAACTCGTCGGAGGTCAACATCGACGCGGCCGACCCGTCCTACGCGGGCAACGTCGGCCACATGTTCGGCGCGGACAGCACACGCATCGTCGGTGACGCGGACCGCGTGCTGATCGTGGGCACGTACGTGTTCCCCGAGGTGTTCCCCGCGTTGAGCAACCCGTTCTCGCGGGACGCCCGGATCGTCCACATCGACCTGGACGCCTACGAGATCGCGAAGAACCACCCGGTGGAGATCGGTGTGGTGGCCGACCCGAAGCTCACGCTCGCGGCGCTGGCCGTGGAGCTGGGGCACCAGGGCGGGGAGGTCGCCGCGCCGCCCGCGCGTCCGGTCAACCGCACCGTCGCGCCGTCGGGTCCGCCGAGCGTGCTGGAGCTGTTCACCGAGCGGTTGGCGCAGCAGGCGCCGAACGACCTCATCCTGTTCGACGAGGCGCTCACCGCGGGCGAGCCGCTGGGGCGGCACCTGCCGGCGCGTGAGCCGGGCCGCTTCTTCCAGACCCGCGGTGGTTCGCTCGGGATCGGCATCCCCGGCGCGCTCGGCGCGAAGCTGGCGCGGCCGGACCAGCCGGTGATCGCGTTCACCGGCGACGGCGGCAGCATGTACACGATCCAGGCGCTGTGGACGGCCGCCCGGCACGACATCGACGCCAAGTTCGTGATCTGCAACAACGGCCGCTACCGGTTGCTGGACCACAACATCGACCAGTACTGGCGGGAGCAGGGCATCGAGCCGCACGAGCGGCCGAGCGCGTTCGACCTGACCAAGCCCGCCATCGGGTTCACGCAGCTGGCCGCGTCGCTCGGCGTGCCCGGGCGCCGGGTGAGCCGGCTGCGCGAGGTGGACGGCGCGGTGGCCGAGATGCTGAGCCACCGCGGGCCGTTCCTGATCGACCTGGTGATCGAGTGAGCGGGGCGGCCGGCCGCGGTCGGTTGGAGCGGGCCGAGGTCGTGGCGCTGGTGCGCGAGTGGCACGGGGCGTTGGAGCGGCACGTCGACGTGGCGGAGCTGCGGGGGCGGCTCGTGCGGTCGGGGTTGTTGCTGCGGTTGCCCGGCGCGACGGTGCGGGACGGCGAGCAGTTCGCGTCCTGGTACCGCGAGGTGAGCGACTCGTGCTTCGACCAGCGGCGGGACGTGCTGTCGGTGGAGGTCGACCTGGTGTCGCCGCTGCACGCCGAGGTGACCGTGACGCTGCGGTGGGAGTCGCGGCGCTGGCAGCGGCCCGCGCCGCGGAGCCGGTGGACGGGCTGCCTGCTGACCGAGCAGTGGCTGGTCGTGCTCCAGGACGGCGAGCCGCGCATCCGCACCCTGGTGACGCGAACCACCCAACCGCTACCGGGCTCACCTCCCCCGATCGGGGACGACGACCGGACGGCGTCGGCCCTGTCCCTGGTCGCCGGACAGCCCGCACCGACCCCGGCAGCAGGGGCGCCGGCACGATCCGGCGCGGCCGGGCAGAGCGCGGCGCTCTCCGCGCCGGGACTGCCGGGCGGGGCCCTGGTCACCGACGAGGCGCGAACGGCAGGCACCTCCTCGGCCGACCACACCGGGCGACCACGGCCGGCCTCGGACCCCGCGCGGCCGGTGGCGGGCGAATCACCCACCGCCGACACCGCGCAGCCGGACGCCGCGGGCTCACCGGCCGCGCCCCAGGCCCGCGGCGAGCTCGTCGCGAGCTGATCGCGAGCTGATCCACCTCCCCACCACCGGCGGCGGCGCGGCACTTCCGCGCGCCCGGTGTCACGCGGTGGCGGGCGGCGCCCAGCCGCCCGCCACCTCCCGTGCCGCGACGAGGCGGCAGTCCACTTCGGACCACCCAGATGGAGAATCCCATGGACCTGAACGCTCCCGTCCTACCCGGGCCGCTCACCGGGCTGCGCATCGGCATCCTCATGGAGAGCGACTTCGTCGAGACGGAGATCGACTACTACCGCCTGCGGTTCGCCGAGGCGGGCGCCGAGGTGAAGCTCTACACCCGCCTCTGGGGCAACGAGTCGCTGACCTTCACCGGCCGCGAGCTCGGCGGCGAGGTCGCGGTGGACGGCGACCTCGAAGCCCTGGACTACCACGAGCTCAACGCCCTGCACGCGCTGATCGTCCCGTCCGGCATGGTGTCGGACCGGCTCCGCTACAGCGAACGGCCCGGCGGCGTGGCACCCGCGGTGCAGGTGATGCGCCGCGCGTTCCGCATCCCCCGGCTGCTGAAGGTGTTCTCCTGCCACGGCCTGTGGCTGATGTCCGCCGCGCCGGAGGTCATGGCAGGCCGCACGGTCACCTGCCACAACAACCTGGTCAGCGACGTGCGCAACATGGGCGCGGTCTACTCCGACACCGACGTGGCCGTCGACCGCGACCTGATCAGCACCCGCACCGTCGAGCACTGCCACCTGCTGGCCCGCACCGTCATCGAGCAGCTGTCCGCCAGGCTGGTGGCGGCGTGACCGCGGCGCCCGAACGCACCTACTCCGACCTCTACGGCGGCTACGTCGTCGAGTCCTCCGGCGACCGGCTGGTGCTGGACACGTTCGGCGGCGACCGCGAGGTCGTGCACCGCACGTCGGAGACCGCGGCCCAGCTGGTGCGCAACCTCGGCGAGCCCTACCGGGACGTCAACGGCCGGCTGGACGAGATGCTCAAGCCGGGCGCGATGGTGTTCAGCTTCGGCCCCGTCTACCCCGGCCCGCGCCGCCAGCAGGCGGAGCGGATCTGGCTGGTCGCGGACGACGCGGGCCGCCCGGTGTTCGACCGGCCCGACTGGTGGGTCGACCAGGTCCGGTCGCTGGCGAAGTTCTACCGCCGCGCGCAGTTCGGCACGGGCCCGGTGGACTTCGCCGACTACCGCACGGTGCTGCGGCTGGGCGGCGACAAGACCGATTCGCACGTGCAGGAGACCGACACGATCTCCCGCCTGGTCTACGGCATGGCCACCGCGTACATGCTGACCGGCGACGAGGCGCACCTGGAGGTCGCCGAGCGCGGCTCCGAGTACCTGCGGGACAACCTGCGCTTCGTCGACGAGACCGACGTCGGCCGCCTGGTGTACTGGTACCACGGCCTGGAGGTCGACGGCGGCAGGCAGCGCAAGCTGTTCGCCTCCGAGTTCAGCGACGACGAGCTGACCATCCCGGCCTACGAGCAGATCTACGCGCTCGCCGGCCTGGTGCAGACCTACCGGCTCACCGGCACGCCGTGGCTGCGCGACGACATCGAGGCGACGATCCGGCTGTTCGAGCGGCACTTCGCCGACCCGCGCCTGGGCGGCTACTTCTCGCACGTCGACCCGCTGACCCTGAGCCCGCACGCGGAGTCGTTGGGGCGCAACAGGTCGCGCAAGAACTGGAACTCCGTCGGCGACCACGCACCGGCCTACCTGTTCAACCTGTACCTGGCCACCGGCGAGCAGCGCTACCTGCGGATGCTGGAGCACACGTTCGACATGATCGTGACCCACTTCCCCGACCGGGGCCCGGACGCGAGCCCGTTCGTGCGCGAGCGGTTCCACGCGGACTGGACGCCGGACAAGACGTGGGGCTGGCAGCAGGACCGCGCGGTGGTGGGGCACAACCTCAAGATCGCGTGGAACCTCACCCGGATGAACGCGTTGCGCCCCAAGAACGAGTACACGCGCACGGCCGCGCGGCTGGCCGCCACCATGCCGGGCGTCGGGCGCGACCCCCGGCGCGGCGGCTGGTACGACGTGCTGGAGCGGCAGGCCCGCGACGGGCGGCACGCGTTCGTCTGGCACGACCGCAAGGCGTGGTGGCAGCAGGAGCAGGCGATCCTGGCCTACCTGGTCCTGGCGGGCTCCACGGGCGACGCCGAGTACCTCAAGCACGCGGCCGAGGCCGAGGCGTTCTACAACGCGTTCTTCCTCGACCACGACGACGGCGCGGTGTACTTCGCCGTGCAGGCCGCCGGATCGCCCTACCTCGCGGGCTTGGAGCGCCTCAAGGGCAACCACTCCATGAGCATGTACCACTCCGCGGAGCTGTGCTACCTCGCGACCGTCTACAACAGACTGCTGTGGCACGGCGAGCCGCTCGACCTGTGGTTCTCGCCGGACGCGGACGCGACGTTCCCGGGCGGCCTGCTGCGGGTGGCCCCGGACGCGTTGCCGCGCGGTCGGGTGGTGCTCGACCGGGTGCTCGTGGACGGCAGTCCGTACCAGGACTTCGACGCGGAGAAGATGACGGTGAAGCTGCCGGAGGGCACGGCCAGGCGGACGGTCCAGGTGCGCCTGCGGCCCCTGGGGGAGGACGAACGGTGACCACGACGGCGACGGGCCGCCTGGCCGGGCTGCGGCTCGCACCGGGCAGCCCCACCCCGTTCGGGGCTACCCCGACGGCGGACGGCGTGAACTTCGCGGTCGCCGCGGCGCGGGCGGACCGCATGTGGCTGGTGCTGATGGACCGCGACGACGGTTCGGTCCTCACCGAACTGGAGTTCCCGCCGGAGCACCGGGTCGGCGAGGTGTTCACCGCGCACGTGCTCGGCCTGGTGCCCGCGGACGCGGACTACGGGTTCCGGGTCGAGCGCGCCGGCGAGCGCGGTCCCGTGCTGCTCGACCCGGACGCGCGGCTGCTGGCCGGCGCCGGCGAGTGGGGGCGGCGGCCCGCCTACCGGTCGCGGATCGCCACCCCGGACTTCGACTGGGGCGACGACCGGCCGCCGCGCGTGCCCACCGAGGACCTGGTGGTCTACGAGCTGCACGTGCGGGGCTTCACCCGGTCCGAAACGTCCGGTGTGGCCGCTCCCGGCACGTTCGCCGGGTTGGCCGAGAAGATCCCGTACCTGCGCTGGCTCGGGGTCAACTGCGTGGAGCTGATGCCGGTCTTCGAGTTCGACGAGACCGACAACGTCCACGTGCACCCGGAGACGGGCGTGCCGCTGCTCAACACGTGGGGCTACAGCCCGGTCGGCGTGTTCGCACCGAAGGCGAACTACGCCCGCGGCGAACGGCCCGACGTGGAGCTGAAGGAACTGGTGAAGCAGCTGCACGCGGCGGGCATCGAGGTGGTCCTGGACGTGGTCTTCAACCACACGTCCGAGGGCGACCACCGCGGGCCCACGCTGTCGCTGCGCGGCTTGGACGAGTCGTCCTACTACCTGCTCGACGAGTCCGGCAGGCACCGCAACTTCAGCGGCGCGGGCAACACGCTCAACGCCAACCACCCGCTGGTGCGGGAGTGGGTCGTGCGCAGCCTGCGCCACTGGGTGCACGAGTACCACGTGGACGGCTTCCGCTTCGACCTCGCCTCGGTGCTCACGCGCGGCCGTGACGGCGCGCCGCTGGCCGACCCGCCGCTCGTGGCGGCGCTGGCCGCGGACCCCGTGCTGGCGGGCACGCGGCTGATCGCGGAGGCGTGGGACGCGGGCGGCCTCTACCAGGTCGGTGCCTTCCCGCACTACGGCCGATGGATGGAGTGGAACGGGCGGTACCGCGACGCGCTGCGGGCGTTCCTGGTGGGACGCGGGGGAACCACCGGTGACGTCGCCACCCGACTCGTCGGATCGCCCGACCTCTACAGCGGGCGCGGCGCCACCGCGTCGGTCAACTTCGTGACCTGCCACGACGGGTTCACCCTCGCCGACTGGGCGTCCTACGACCACAAGCACAACCACCTCAACGGCGAGGACGGCCGCGACGGCGAGGACCACAACGCCAGCTGGAACGGCGGCGTGGAGGGGCCGACCGACGACCCGGAGGTGCTCGGCACGAGGGCGCGGCAGGTGCGCAACGCGCTGTTGCTGCTGCTCACCAGCCGGGGCGTGCCGATGCTGCTGGCCGGCGACGAGTTCGGCCGCACGCAGGGCGGCAACAACAACGCCTACCCGCACGACGGTCCCTCGACCTGGGTCGACTGGTCGCTGGTCGACCGCAACCGGGACCTGGTCGAGTTCACCAGGGCCTGCCTGGAGTTCCGGCGGGCGCACCCGGTGCTGCGGCGCGCCGAGCACCCGCACGGCGAATCCACACCGGACGGCGGCTACCCGCCGGTCAGTTGGCACGGCGAGCGCGCTTGGCAACCGGATTGGTCGGCCGACTCGCACCTGGTGATCGCCATGATCCACGATCCGAATCCGGGGGGCGCTGGATTGTCGGATCGTTTGGATACTGTGGTCGTGGCCGCGAACGCCGGGTCAGAGGACAAGGAAGTGGCTCTCCCCCAGCCACCCGCCGACAGCACGTGGCGCGTCTTCGCCAACACCGGATTCGCCCGGCCGCTCGACGCCGCGACGACGCTGCGCGACGGCCACGTCCTGCGCCTGCCCGCGCGGTCCGCGGCCGTGCTGTGGGCGCACACATCGTCCAACGAGGAGGGTTCGGGATGAGCACGTCGGTCTACTCGGGGTCGAACGGCCGGTCGACCACGATCCACCTGGCAGGCGAAGTGGACGACGAGGCGCTGCCCCGTCTGCGGGACCTGCTCGACGAACTCGGCGGCGGGCAGGTGCGCCGCCTCGTGATCGAGATGCGCGAGGTGACCGGCCTGACGCCGGGCGCCGTCCGCGCCCTGGTCTACGCCCAGCAGCGGCTGCCGGCGGGCGCCGAGGTCATCGTCGTCGGCGCGCGGCCGTCGGTGATGGCGGCGTTGGCGCTGGGCGGGTTGGGAGGCACCGCGACTCTGGCGAGCTAGTCATCGCCCGGAGCACACCGCGGCGACGCGGTGCCGGTGCGACAACGGGTCAAGACAGAACCACTTGGGGGAGTTTCTGGTGGAGTTGCAGACGCATTTAGCTGGCGGTGCGCGTGCGTTCGCGCACCGGATGTTCCAGTCCATGCCGCGTGCGGACCAGCGGCGTTGGGCTGAGATCTACCTGTCGGGCCTCGTCAACGCGGTCGGGCGCAAGTCCATCAGCAAGATCGCCGAGCTGGCGGGCGGCGGATCGGCCGTCCAGTCGCTGCAGCAGTTCGTCAACCAGAGCCCGTGGGACTGGCAGCCGGTGCGCGACGCGCTGGCGCTGTACCTCGTGGAGCGGTTGCCGGTGCGGGCTTGGTTGGTCGGGCACGCGGTGATCCACAAACGCGGCGACCACTCGGTGGGGGTCGAGCGCCGGTTCGTGCGTCACGCGGGTCGCCTGGTCAACTGTCAACTGGGGATGAGCCTGCAACTGGACGTCGAGGAGACCGCCGTGCCGGTCAACTGGCGGCTGCTGCTGTCGAGGCGGTGGACCGAGGACGCGGAGCGGCGTCGTCGCACGAGGATCCCGGACCACGAGGGAGGTATCTGCGCGCGCGGGCACATGCTGGGGATGCTCGACGAGCTGATCGCCCTGCGCGTGCCGGCCGCGCCGGTGGTGTTCGACGCCACGGACATGCCCACGGCATCACGTCTGCTCGACGACCTGACCGATCGCGGACTGGGGTACGTGATCGGCGTCAAGGGCGACGAGCGCCTGCTGGCGGAGCCGCACCTGCGCGCGGTGCCGGGGACCAGGCAGTCGGACCAGCGGGTCGGCCGGCGGGCGCTGAGCCCGTCGGAGGTCCTGCGCGGCTGGCGGGAGCACCCGTCGGCCCACCGGGTCTGGCCGCAGTTGACCGGGCACGGCGCGGGCCGCGTCCAGGTCCGCGCGGCGTCGGCGCGGCTGGTCGACACCGAGAGGCGTCAGGGGTCGCCGGTGCGGCTGGTCGCCGAGCGCCCGATCGGCAGCACCGCGCCGACGCGGTACTGGATCACCAACCTGGTGGACCGGGCGGTGCCGGAGCTGTTCGACCTGATCGCCCGGAAGGACCGGGCGGACGCGAACGCGGCGCGCGACCCCTACGGCCTGCACGACTTCGAGGGCCGCAGCTACCAGGGCTGGCACCACCACATGACGATGGTGTCGGTGGCCCACGCGTACGCCCTGCTGACGGGCGCCCGCACGGACGCCGACTACCTGCCGTCGGAGAACGCCACGTCGTGACACCGGTCCGGGTGGCCCGCCGCAGCCGGCGGCGGGCCCCCCCCGCGGGCCATCCCGGCGGGTCCGGCCCGGCGCAGGCGGCCGCGCGTCGGGCGGGGGTGGCGGCGGACAGCACGCGCAGCTCCACGGTC
>NZ_JBEOVG010000150.1:0-12260 GCF_040295345.1 Actinosynnema sp. NPDC002837 | reverse complement strand
ACACCCGGTCCCATTCCGAACCCGGTAGTTAAGCCTTCCAGCGCCGATGGTACTGCACTCGTGAGGGTGTGGGAGAGTAGGACGCCGCCGAACATACTTCACCCTCAGGGGCACTCGTTTACTCGAGTGCCCCTGAGGGTTTTTTGCGTTACCGTCCGTTTCGTGGCCGAGGTGACGAGACACGACGACCTGGCGGAGTTCTGGGCGTTGACGGGCGACTTCTTCAACGCCGACCCGGTGTTCCACACGATCCCGATCGCGGCGGTCGACCGCAGGCTCAACCACGCCGACCCGGAGGACGAGCCACCGCTGCTGGTCAGCGTTTCCGAGGACGGCGTCCTGGTGGCCGCGGCACTGCGCACGCCGCCGTGGCCGCTGACCTTGAGCGGTGTGGCGCCGGAGTGGGCGGAGGTCGTCGCGGACGCGCTGGCCAGCGACGTGGAGCTGCCCGGCGTCAACGGGCCGCGGGAGTCGGTGGAGGCCTTCGTCGTCGCCTGGGCCGCCCGCACGGGCTGCAACGCGCGGGAGCACATGGCGCTGCGCCTGTACGAGCTGGGCGACCTGGTCACGCCCGAGGTCCCCGGCGCCGCGCGCCTGGCGACCCTGGACGACCTCGAACTGCTCAGCCACTGGCGCACGGAGTTCGCCGTCGAGGCGACCGAGCAGGCCCGGGACGAGGGGAGCGAGGACCGCTCCCGGTTGATGCTGCGCGTCAGCCTGGCGGCCGGGCACGGTCACCTGATCTGGCACGTCGGCGACACCCCGGTGGCGTGGGCGGCGGCGAACGCGCCGGCGTCCGGCATGTCCCGCATCGGCCCCGTCTACACCCCGCCCGAGCACCGCAGGCACGGTTACGGCGCGGCGGTCACGGCCGCCTGCGCGTCGTGGGCGCGGGAGAACGGCGCCGAGCACGTGGTCCTCTACACAGACCTGGCGAACCCGACGTCGAACTCGATCTACCAGCGGATCGGGTTCCGGCCGGTGGTCGACTCGGCGGAGTTCGTGTTCACCCCGGCCGGTGACTGAGCAGGTCGCCCGGCTGGCAGTCCAACGCCTCGCACAGGGCGGTCAGCGTGCTGAACCGGATCGCCCTGGCCCGGCCGTTCTTGAGGATCGACAGGTTGACCACGGTCACGCCGACTCGGTCCGCCAACTCGGTCAAGGTCATCCCGCGCTCGGCCAGCAGCCGGTCGAGGTGCACCTGGATGCTCACACGGTTCCCTCCAGGTCCGCGCGCATCTCCGCGCTCGTGCGCATGATCTTGCCAAGCGTCAGCAGGCCCACGCCGGTGACCACCGCCCACCACGGCACGGACCAGTCGAACAGGAACTCGACCAGGGGCACGTCGAACGTGACGGCCTGCCTCAGCAACAGCAGGCGCACGACGGCTTCGGCCGACGTCACGACCGGCATGGCCACGAGCGTGAACCACCCGAGTCGGCGCAGCCGGTCCGCGGTCGCCGCCGTGTGGACGCCCTCGGACGCCGCGCGTTCCAGCAGCCTCATCAGCAGGAAGAACAGCACGGCGTAGGCGAACCACGTCAGGGCGCCGTCGAGGACACCGAGCACCCGCTCGGGAAGGCCGGGGTCGTGCAGGCAGTAGCGAAGCTCCGACGGGTAGTTGGCCACACCCTCGCGCAGCGCTCCTTTACCCAGGTACCGCGCGCCGAACCCGCCGGCGATCGCGGCCGAGGAGAAGCACAGGTCGCGGACGGTGTTGCCGACCTCGGTCGTCACCCCGAGCAGGAAGCCCACTGCGGCGACCGACCACATGAGGCGCACGACCTTGGTGAACGGCCTCAGCACGTCCTGCTCCACGATCAGACCGTCCCTTCGAGGTCCGCGCGCATCTCCGCGCCGTCCCGCACGATCTTCGCCAGCGACAGCAGCGCGATGCCCGTGATGACCGCGAACCACGGCGCCTCCCACTCGCCGAAGAACGACGCGAAGCCCGCGTCGAACGTCACGGCGGCGTGCACGAGCGTGGTCCGCGCGATCGACTCGACCATCGCCGCCGCCGGCAGCACCCACAGCAAGTAGTGGCCGAAGCGCCGCACGTCGGCCGCCGTGGCCGGGGTGTAGATGCCGTGGAGCGCGGCACGCCGCAGCAGCAACAGGAGCAGCAGGAGCGCGCCGACCCTGGTGACGGCGGTCGGCGCCTCGGACAGGAAGTCGAGCACGTGCTGCCACGGCACGGGGTCGTCCACGCACAGCGTGACCCGGTCGACGTCGTCCAGCCGGACTCCCGCGACCAGGTCGCGGCCCTCCGCGTCGTGCGGCCAGTACTTGGCGGTGAAGCACACCGGGTCGAACAAGCCGATCGTCAGCCGGATCGCGGTGGTGAGGCCGAACGCCCCCAGGCTCAGCGCGAACACCGCGGACACCACGCCGGTCAACGGCTCTAACGCGTTCCCCCTCGACATGAGATGCCCCCCGCATATCGTTTATCGATGTTATCGAGAAACGATACCCTCCAGCACGTCCCGCGTCACGGGCCGGTTGCGGGCGTGGGAGGAGAACACCAGGGACGTGGTCGTGTCGCCGTACCGCTGGGCCTGCTCCACGAACTCCTCGAGCTCCACCATCGACCGGCACACCACGCGCAGCAGCCAGCAGTCGTCACCGGTCACGTGGTCGGCGTCGCGCACCTGCGCGAGCGTCACCACCCGTTCCCGGAACCGGGGCGTGTCCAGGCTGCGCACCCGCACCCGCACGATGGCCTCGATCGGCAGCCCGAGCCGCTGCGGGTCGACCACCGCGACGTACCCGGTGACGATCCCGGCCTGCTCCAGCCGGCGCACGCGCTCGGTCGTCGCGGGCGCGGACAGGGAGACCCGCTTGGCCAGCTCGGTGAACGTCATCCGGCCGTCCCGCTGGAGCAGGTCCAACAACTTCCAATCCATATCGTCCAGTTCCACCGTGGAATCGTAAGCGGAACCCGCGCCACGCCTGGAGTTCCGCATGGGACAGAACACGCTGGTCAGCCACGATTTACCCATGACCAACACGCTCCGCTTCCCCGCCGCCGACCCCGCTGCCGCCGCCGCGTTCTTCGCCGCGGAACTGGCCTTCGAGGCCGACCCGGACGACGTGATCCGGGACCTGAAGGCAGGCACGACCGAGGGCTTCCAGCTCGTCGAGACCCGCAGTCCCGAGGCGTTCGCCCGGGTCCGCATCCCCGGCGCGATCAACCTCCCGCACTGGGACGTGGACGAGACGACCACCGCCGACTGGGACCGCGACCTCGTCTACGTCTGCTACTGCGAGAGCTTCGAGTGCAACGCCGCCACCAAGGGCGCGCTCAAGCTGTCGCGGCTCGGGTTCAAGGTGAAGCGACTGGCCGGCGGCATCACGACCTGGCACGCGTCGGGCTACCCGGTGGAAGGTGACGCGGTCGAGGGTGACGCGGTCGGGGCCGGCGCTGCGGCGGGTGACGGCGGCACGAGCCTGCACGGAATCTCCTGCGACTGCTGATCTACCCTCGGACGGGTGACGCGCCTGCTCGTGCTGCAACCCGACCGCGACGACCCGCCCGCCCGCCTCGGCGAGTGGCTGACCACCGCCGGGGCGGTGCTGGACGTGGTGAAACCGTACGAGGAACCGGTGCCGGAGACGCTCGACGGCTACCAGGGCGTGGTCTGCCTGGGCGGCGCGATGGGCGCGCTGGACGACGTCGCGCACCCGTGGCTCGCGGACGTGCGCAAGCTGCTGTCCCACGCGGTGTCGAAGCGGGTGCCGCTGCTCGCGATCTGCCTCGGCGCGCAGCTGCTGGCCGCGGCCACCGGCGGGCAGGTGCGGCGCAGCCCGCAGGGGCACGACGTCGGCGTGCGGCTGGTGGCCAAGCGGGACGCGGCGAGCGG
The DNA here is from genome assembly GCF_040295345.1 of Actinosynnema sp. NPDC002837. Lineage (NCBI taxonomy): Bacteria > Bacillati > Actinomycetota > Actinomycetes > Pseudonocardiales > Pseudonocardiaceae > Actinosynnema > Actinosynnema sp. NPDC002837. Next base: position 8,400 of record NZ_JBEOVG010000150.1, on the reverse strand, counting down.
CGACCCGTTGTTCGACGAGCTGCCGTGGACGCCGGACGTGCTCCAGTTCCACGAGGACGAGGTCGGCCTGCTGCCGCCGACGGCGTTGTTGCTCGCGTCCTCCCCGAAGTGCGCGAACGAGGCGTTCCGGGTCGGTGACCGCGCCTACGGCGTGCAGTTCCACATCGAGACCACGCCGGACATGGTTCTGGGTTGGGCCGAGGGGTACCCCGAGGCGGTGGCGAACGTGCGGCCGGAGGTGCTCGACCCGGACCGTCTCGCGGCCGGTCACGAGGACATTCAGGAGGTGTGGCAACCGTTTGCCGAACGATTCGTGCGCCTGGCCGCCGGTGAGCTGACGATCCACCGGAGCCTGCCGCTGGTGTGATGAACCTCCACCGATGTGAGCGTTCATCGTTCGGACAGGTAGCGTTCACCTCGTCGTCGTGAGTGTTCATCGGCCAGACGGGTAGCGTTTACCTTCGACTGTGTCGATTCAGTTGGAGGAATCAGCGTGGATGCCTCGCTCCTCGTCATCATCGTGGTCATCACGGCTCTGGTCTTCGACTTCACCAACGGCTTCCACGACACCGCGAACTCGATGGCGACCTCCATCGCCACCGGCGCGCTGCGGCCACGCACGGCCGTCGCCTTCTCCGCGGTGTTGAACCTGGTGGGAGCGCTGTTGTCGGTCGAGGTGGCCAAGACGATCTCCGGCGGGATCGTCGACGACGCCAGAATCACCCCTGCGATCGTGTTCGGCGGGCTGATCGGCGCGATCATGTGGAACCTCGTGACCTGGTACGTCGGGCTGCCGTCGAGCTCGTCGCACGCCCTGTTCGGCGGCCTGATCGGCGCGGCCTGGGTCGCCTCGGGCGCGGACGCGGTGCACTTCGCGAAGGTCGTGGACAAGGTCGTCGCGCCCGCGATCGCCGCGCCGCTGGTGGCGGGGATCGTGGCGCTGGTGGCGACCTACCTGACCTACCGGCTGACCAAGCGGGCGCGGAAGTCCGTGACGGACCGGGGTTTCAAGGCGGGCCAGATCGCGTCGGCCGCGCTCATGTCGCTGGCGCACGGCACTAACGACGCGCAGAAGACGATGGGCATCATCACGCTCACGCTGATCACCGCCGGGACGCTCGCGCCGGGTTCAGAACCGCCCCTCTGGGTGATCCTGAGCGCGGCGATCGCCATCGCGCTGGGCACCTACCTGGGCGGTTGGCGGATCACGAAGACCCTCGGCTCGGGCCTGACCACCATCGAGGCGCCGCAGGGCTTCGCCGCGCAGACCAGCGCGGCGACCGTGATCATGGCGTCCTCGCACCTCGGGTTCGCGCTGTCCACGACGCACGTCGCGTCCGGCGGCATCATGGGCTCCGGCCTGGGCCGCCAGCGCGACGGCGTGCGGTGGGGCGTGGCGGGTCGGATGGCGGCGGCCTGGGGGCTGACGCTGCCGGCGGCGGGCCTGGTCGGCGCGCTCGCGGGCAAGGTCGCGTCGCTCGGCACGGCGGGCGTGGTGGCCGTGGCGGTGGTCGGCATGGGCGTGGCGCTGGTGATCTGGCTGCTGTCGCGCCGCGAGCCGGTGCGGCCCGAGCACGTGGTGGACGAGATCGCGGCACAGGCCGAGACGCACAAGGTGGCGGCGTGAAGATCGACTGGGCGGCGTTGGGCGCCGTGTTCGGGGTGAGCCTGGCGGTGGTGCTGGGGCTGGTCCTGCTGTTCTCCGGCGGGCTGCGCGCGCTGTCGGCGCGGGAGGCGGCGCAGGAGCGGCAGGCGTCCACGGCGGCGCCGACGGTCGTGGCGGTGGCGTGCCTGCTGGCGTGCGTGACCGTAGTGTTGTTCGGCATCTACTTGATCGTGGCGGGCTGACGCTTTTTTCGGCGTCCCGGCGGGCTACGGTGTTCGTCGATGACCGATCCAGCCCGCCTGCCCACGTCCCCCGCGCGGTTCGGCCTGACCGAGGCGCGCGGCGGTGAGCACCTGCGCGCCGCCGGGTGGTGGGAGGGGCGGCGGCCGAGCGAGGGCAACGAGCCGATCCTGGTGGCGTTGTCCCGCAGCCCGGACCCGGACCTGGCGTTGCTCGGGGTCGACCGGCTGCGCGTCGCGCTCGGTGACCGGTGGCCCGAGCTGGACCAGGCGCTGCGGGACGTCGAGGCGTTGCGCGGGCGGCTGCTCGCGGTGCTGGGCTCGTCCACCGCGCTGTCGGACTTCCTGGTCGCCAACCCGGACCGCTGGCACGACCTGGTAGACGCCGAGCCGGTGGACGCGGGGTCGTTCGTGCCCGCCCTCCTCGCCGCGGTCGAAGGGCTGACCGGCGCGGACGCGGTGCGCGCGCTGCGGCTCGGCTACCGGGCGCTGCTGTGCCGGATCGCCGCCGACGACCTGGCGCACGTGGTCGAGCCCGACCAGCCGTACGTCAACTACGACGACGTGGCCAGCCTGCTGTCGGACCTGGCGGTGGCCGCGTTGCGGGCCGCGCTGGACGTCGCCGAGCGGCAGGTGCCGCGGTCGGACGAGTGCCGGCTCGCGGTGATCGCGATGGGCAAGTGCGGCGCGCGTGAGCTGAACTACGTCAGCGACGTCGACGTGGTGTTCGTCGGCGAGGGCGACCTGGCCGTGGCGACCCGGTTGGCCGGCGCCGTGATGCAGGTCGCGGGCCAGGCGTGCTTCGAGGTGGACGCGGCGCTGCGGCCGGAGGGCAAGGCGGGCGCGCTGGTGCGCACGCTGGACGGCCACGCCACCTACTACCAGCGGTGGGCGCGGACGTGGGAGTTCCAGGCGCTGCTCAAGGCCAGGCCGGTGGCCGGCGACGAGGAGCTGGGCCTGCGATACATGGACGTGGTGCGGCCCCTGGTGTGGACGGCCGCCGAACGGGAGAACTTCGTGCCCGACGTGCAGGCCATGCGCCGCCGCGTGGAGGACCACGTGCCGGCGAGCCTGACCGACCGGGAGCTGAAGCTGGGCCGCGGCGGGCTGCGTGACGTCGAGTTCGCCGTGCAGCTGCTGCAACTCGTGCACGGTCGCGGTGACGAGGAGCTGCGCATCACCACGACCACCCAGGCGTTGACGGCGTTGGGGCGCGGCGGGTACGTCGGCCGCGCGGACGCCGCCGACTTCGGCCGCGCCTACCGGTTCCTGCGCACGTTGGAGCACCGGTTGCAGTTGCAGCGGCTGCTGCGCACGCACCTGTTCCCGGCCGACGACGACGTGGCCGCGCTGCGCTGGCTGGCGCGTGCGTCGGGGTTGCAGGCCGAGGGCGGGCTGTCGGAGAGCCAGGTGCTGCTCGCCGAGTTCCGCAAGCGCGCCAACCAGGTGCGCCGGCTGCACGAGAAGCTGTTCTACCGGCCGCTGCTGGAGGCCGTCGCGAAGGTGCCGACCGAGGGGCTGCGGTTGACCACGTCGCAGGCCGCGGCGCGACTGGCCGCTCTGGGGTATGCCGCGCCGGACGGCGCGTTGAAGCACATCGAGGCGCTGACCAGGGGCGTTTCCCGGCGGGCGCGGATCCAGACGGCGCTGCTGCCGGTGCTGCTGGACCTGTTCGCCACCACCCCGGACCCCGACCGCGGGCTGCTGGCGTACCGGAAGGTGTCGGAGGCGTTGGCCGAGACGCCCTGGTACCTGCGGCTGCTGCGGGACGAGGGCACGGTGGTCGACCGGCTGGCCGCGCTGCTGGGCACGTCGAAGCTCGTGCCGGACCTGCTGGTGCGCGCGCCCGAGGTGCTGCCGCTGCTGGCCGACACCGACGCGCTCGTCGGCCGCGACCCGATGACCATCGGCAACCCGCTGCGCAGCGCCGTGTCCCGGTACAGCGACCTGGGACGCGCGGTCACCGCCGCCCGGTCCCTGCGCCGCCAGGAGCTGCTGCGGGTGGCGTCGGCGGACCTGCTCGGGCTGGTGCCGCTGCGGACGGTGTGCGTGTCGCTGTCCGAGGTGTGGGTGGCGGTGTTGCAGGGGGCGTTGGACGCGGTGGTGCGGTCGGCCGGTGAGCGGTTGGCGTCGATCGCGGTCATCGGCATGGGCCGGCTCGGCGGGCGCGAGCTGGGGTACGGCTCGGACGCCGACGTGCTGTTCGTGTGCGAGCCCGCCGAGGGCGTGAGCGACCCCGACGCCGCCCGGTACGCGTCGTCGGTGGTGGAGCAGGTGCGGCGGCTGCTCAGCGCGCCCAGCCAGGACCCGCCGTTGCAGGTGGACACCGACCTGCGGCCGGAGGGCAGGCAGGGGCCCCTGGTGCGCACGCTCGACTCCTACCGGGCCTACTACGCGCAGTGGGCCGAGCTGTGGGAGGCGCAGGCGCTGCTGCGAGCGCGGTTCATCGGCGGCGACGCGGACCTCGGCGCGCGGTTCATCGAGATGATCGACCCGGTGCGCTACCCCGAGCACGGGCTGGACGCCGCCGCGGTGCGGGAGATCCGGCGCATCAAGGCACGCGTCGAGGCCGAGCGGCTGCCGCGCGGCGCCGACCCGTCCACGCACACCAAGCTGGGGCGGGGCGGGCTCGCGGACGTCGAGTGGACCGTGCAGCTGCTCCAGTTGCAGCACGCGTGCGAGGTGCCCGGCCTGCGCACGCCGTCGACCGTGCGCGGGCTGCGCGCGGCGACCGAGGCGGGCCTGGTGTCGGAGGACGACTCGTCGGCCCTGATGGACGCGTGGGTGATGGCGACCGAGGCGCGCAACGCCGTCGTGCTGGTGAAGGGCAAGGCCGGTGACCAGCTGCCCACGGCCGGGCGCGACCTGGCCGCGGTGGCGTCGGCGATGGGGCACGCGGGCGACCCGGGCGGGTTCCTGGACTCCTACCGGCGCACGACGCGTCGCGCGCGGGCCGTGATCGAGCGCATCTTCTACGGTTCCTGAACACTGGGGTTCGTGAAAGCGATCGCGCAGACCGAATTCGGAGATGCCGAAGTCCTCGTGGTGCGGGAGCTGCCTGACCCGCCGATCGCGCTGGACCAGGTGCTGGTCGAGGTGCGTGCCGCCGGGGTGAACCCGGTCGACCGGCTGGTGCGCATGGGGTACGTGGCGAGTTCGACGCCGTGCCACTTCCCCCTCGTGCCGGGCTGGGACATGGCCGGGGTGGTGCGCGCCGTCGGGCCCGCGGTGGACGGGTTCGCCGTCGGCGACGAGGTGTTCGGCTACCAGCGCAAGGACCACGTGCAGCACGGGACGTACGCGGAGCTGATCGCCGCCACCGAGCGCGGGTTGGCGCACAAACCGGCGTCGCTGTCGTTCGTGGAGGCGGGCGCGCTCTCGCTCACCGGGCTCACGGCGTTGCAGTCGTTGCGCAAGGTCGGGGTGTCGTCGGGTGACACGGTGCTCGTGCACGCCGCCGCGGGCGGTGTCGGGCACCTGGCCGTGCAGGTGGCGCGGATCCTCGGCGCGGCAAGGGTGATCGGCACGGCGTCGCCGCGCAACCACGGGTTCCTGCGGTCGTTGGGCGCGGAGCCGGTGGCCTACGGGGACGCGCTCGTGGACAACGTGGCCGAGCTCGTCGGCGGCGACGGGCTGGTCGACGTGGCGTTCGACTGCGTCGGCGGCGCGGCGCTCAACGACTCGCCCGCGCTGGTGCGCGACCCGGCCCGGATCGTGTCCATTGTGGATACCAACGTGCTGGAGCTCGGCGGCCGGTACTCCTACGCCAAGCCCGTGCGGGAGGACCTGGACTGGCTGGCCGGGCAGGCGGGCTCGGGCGCGCTGAAGGTGGAGGTGCAGCAGACGTTCCCGCTGGCGCAGGCCGCCGAGGCGCACCGGCTGCTGGAGGGCAAGCACGTGCGCGGCAAGGTCGTGCTGACGGTGTGACGTGTGGTGGAGGGCCCCCGTCGAGGGCGGGGGCCCTCCGGCTGCCTACTCCTCGTCGACGGTCGGGACCGTGGTGAGCAGTTCGACGATCCACTCCTCGACGAGCGTGTCGTCGGATTCCTCGTCCTGGACGAGGCGGTTCGACACCCGGACGCCGAGACCGAGCACGTCGGCGGCGCCGATCGCCTCGATCGCCTCGGCGGCGGAGTCGAAGATGTTGGTGGACAGCACCTGGGCGGGGGTTGCGACGTCATCAGACACGGCGCGACCTTAACCGCCCTCCCCGATCGGGGTAGGAGCAGCCCTGGTGTCGACGGCGTGTTGATCGGGGGCTACACACCGTCGATCTAGGGCCGCCACGCATTGACTATTGGTGTTCCTTATGTCGAGACTAGCGACACTCCTGGGGGAGATTCACGTTCGCACGCGTGCGCCCGGACGAAGGACGTCATGGACGACGAGACCCACCGCAAGAAGAGCAGCGCGGCTTTGAAGATCAGCTTGGTCATGCTCGGCGTGCTGGTCCTGCTCGGGGTGATCCAGGCGGTCACCGCCGGCACGGTCGGCGTCGGCGCGTTGAGCGTCACCCTGCGCGAAACTTCTTCGACCACGCCCACCTCCACCTCTCCCACCTCGGAGGACACCGTCGGCGGCCTGGACGGCGCGGTGGGCACGACCTCGGAGGAAGAAGCGCCGCCCAGCGTGGACACCAAGGTGCTCACCGGGTCGTGGAAGCAGGCGCGCGGCCTGCTCACCGTGGAGATCACGAAGGTGGAGAACTCCGGTGGCCGCCTCAAGGTGTTCGCCACCGCCATCAACGCCAGCAACGCGAAGATGGACCTGCCCCTCGCGTCCATCTCGGCGGTCGACGACGCGCAGCGCGACTACGCCGCGTCCGTGTCCACCAGCCGGTGGCCGGTGTCGATCGCGAAGAACTCCAGCATCAACGGGTACCTGGAGCTGGACCGGAAGGCCGGCGCCGACAGCACGTCGTTCTCGCTGACGTTCGCGGGGATCATCGGCCAGCTCGCGCCGACCGGCGGTGCGGTGACCGTGACCGGGATCCCGATCCCCAAGTAGGTGGACGTCCTCGTCGGTGTGCTGGTCGGGCTGGTCGGCCTGTGGCTGGTGCTGCTCCTCGGTCTGTTCCTGGTCCGGCCCCGCGGCGTGGCGCTGCGGTTGGTGCTGCGGCTGCTGCCGGACGTGCTGCGGTTGGTGACGCGCCTGGCCCGTGACCCGCGGGTGCCGCGGTCGGCGCGCGTGCGGCTGTGGCTGCTGCTGGGGTACCTGGCGCTGCCGTTCGACCTGGTGCCCGACTTCATCCCGGTGCTGGGGTACGCGGACGACGCGATCGTGGTGTGCTGGGTGCTGCGTTCGGTGATCCGTGCGACCGCGTTCGACCTGGTGGAAGCCCACTGGCCCGGTACCGCGGACGGGCTGGCGGTGGTGCGCCGGTTGGCCGGCGTCGGGCCGGGCGGGGCGAGCAGGGGGTAACGCGGTCGGTACGCTGCGCGACTTCCGGGTAGGGAGGGAGCGCATGGCAGACGATCGCAAGGCCCGAGTCGAGCGCCTGGTCGCCGAGATCGAGGCCGTCGAAGCTGTCGAGGAACTACCGCCGTTGCCCGCCTCGGCCGTGCCGACCGGTGACCCGTACGACGCGGACGAGGCCGAGAGTCCGATGCCGGCGAGCGGAGGGCCGTTCAGGTACCTCGACTCCGAGGCGAGCGAGCCGCCCCCGGTGCGCGGAGACACCCGGTAGTGGTGCCGCAGACCCTGGGTGCGGTGGCGTCGTTCCTCGCGCTGGTCGCGCCCGGCATCGTGTTCGAGCTGCTGCGGGAGCGCAGGCGTGCGGGCTTCAAGGAGTCGCCGTTCCGCGAGGCGTCCCGGGTCGCGCTCGGCAGCCTCGCGTTCACGCTGACCGCGTGCGCGCTGCTGATCGCCGTGGGCGCCGCGGTGCGGGCGGTGTTCGGCGTGGACGTCGTGGTGCCGCTGGACCGCCTGGTCCACGGCGGTGCCGCATACATGCGGACCCACCTGCCCCTCGTGCTCACGTCCGTCGTGGCCGAACTCGTGCTGGCCTGCGCCCTGGCCGCCCTCCTCGACCTGCTGCTGGCCCGTCATCGCAGCGAGATCACGTCCGTGCGGCAGCAGACCGCGTGGCACCAGGTCTTCCGCCGCGACCGCCCGCCGGGCAGCGTGCCGTGGGTCCACGTGCACCTGGTGGACGGCACGTCGTTCTTCGGCTTCCTCCGCTCCCACACCGCGTCGGGCGTGCCGGAGGAGCGGGAGATCGTCCTGGAAGGCGTCTCCATGACCTACCTGGGCAAACCGCTGGACGGCGCCGAGACCCACGTCGAGGACGTCATCGGCGAACGCTGGGCCCGCGTCGTCATCCCGGCCACCCAGATCCAGTACCTCCGCGTCCAATACCGGGACCACGAGTCGGGCCACCTCCTCGACACCCGCCCCCGCTCGTCCACGCCGTCCTCGACCTGACCTGCTCGTGGAAGGCCGAAGGCCCGGTGACCGTGGTGGGATGCTGTTGGCGAATGCGCCCCGTCAGCTTTGGCTGGCGGGGCGCAGCGCTGCGAAGTGCGATGTCCGGGTCGACGCGTGTGGTGTCCCCGC
>NZ_JBEOVG010000149.1:0-12931 GCF_040295345.1 Actinosynnema sp. NPDC002837 | reverse complement strand
GTCGCCTGGCCCGGGGTTCAGGGGGCCGCCGGCGCGAAGTGCGCGCGGTGGCGTTCGAGGAAGTCCCGCAGCGAGGCGCCCGGTCGCCCGGTGATCCGCTCGACCGTGTCGAACGTGGCCGCGGCCTCCGGCAGCGAACCCTCCCTGGTCCGTTCGAAGACCGTGCGGACGCAGGCCATGTAGAGGGGGTCCGCGCCGGCCGCCGTCATCGCCGCGAAGAACTCAGCCGGCTCCCTCGGCTCGTACCTCCAGCCGCGGCCGGTCACGTCCGAGAGCGCGGCGGCGATCCCGCCGATCGTGGCGGTCTCCGTGCCCAGCCCGTAGCTGCGGCCCACGTGGTCCACGGGCGACCGCAGCACGACCGACGCGACCTCCGCGACGTCCTCGGTGTCGACCCAGCTGGTCGCGGCGTCGCCGACGTAGTGGGTGAGCACGGCCGATCCCGCGTCGCTCATCGCCGGCATCAGGAGGTTCTGCATGAACGAGGTGGGGTGGAGGTTCGTGTACCCGAGCCCGGACCGCTCCAGGTAGGCCTCCACCACCTGGTGCCAGCCGAAGTGCACGATCGTGGTGTCCGGCTCCGCGTGCACGCCGAGGTGGACGACGTGGTCGACGCCCGACAGCCGGGCCGCGTCGATCGCCGCCTTCGCCTGGTTCACCATCCGCACGTCGTACCCGGTCGCCAGGAACACCCTTCGCACGTCGCGCAGCGCCGCGACGACCGGGGCCGACCCGTGCCGCTCGGCCGAGTCGAGGTCGACGAGGCGAGCCTCGATCCCCCGTGCCTCGAACGCCGGCGCGGCCTCGGCGCGGCGGACCGCCGCGATCAGCCGCACCTCACCGGCCCGGTGCGCGTCGAGCAGTCGGTCGACCACCGCCCCACCGGTCCTGCCGGTGGAGCCGAACACGAGCACGCCGGGTGCCGACATCGTGAGAATCCCCCTCGCTGAACGGACCGATCAGTCCGGGACCGATCGGTCCGGTAATCTTGGACCGGCCGCGGCGTCGCGTCAAGCAGGTCGGACCGAACGGTCCGCTAAGCTCGGGCGTGGGAGGCAGCGATGGCGCGACAGCCGGCACCGGACACCCGGGACCGCATCCTCGACACGGCGGCCAGGCTCTTCACCGCGCACGGCGTGCGGGCGGTCGGCATGCAGCGGATCGTCGACGAGTGCGGCTGCGGCAAGAACCTGCTCTACCGCGAGTTCCCGAGCAAGGACGACCTGGTGCTCGCCCACCTGTCGGGGTTGCGCGCGACCTGGCTGGCGCAGGTCGAGGAGGTCACGGCGCCCTTGGCAGGCGACCCGGCGGCCCAGCTGGTGGCGATCGCGGAGCTGGCGGCCCGCCAGGTGCGGGAGCCCGACTACCGCGGCTGCGCCTTCCGCAACTGCTTCACCGAGTTCCCGGACCACCGGGTGGGCGGGTTCGCCGCCGACCACCTGGCGGACGTGCGGGGGCACATCGCCGAGCTGGCCGAGCGGACGGGCGCCGAGCGGCCGGACCTGCTGGCGGACCGGATCTGGCTCGTGATCGAGGGCATGTACGCGAGCGCGGCGCACCCCGGCGGCGAGAGGGCGGCCGAGGTCGCGGTGGCGCTGGTCGCCGAGCTCGCGGGCGCCACGCCCGCCGGCCGCGCGGCGCGTCCGAGCTGACGGGCGCGCGGCCCGTCCCAACTGGCGGCCGCGCGGCACGTCCGACCCGACCGCGCCATCCATCCCGAAGTCGCCCCTCGCGCAGGTAGGGGGTCGAATGCGAAACTCTTCCGCCTATGCGGCAGCTCACGCGCGGCGTTCGGGCGGGGTACGCGACCGGGTCGTTCGTCACCGGCGCGTTCGGCACCGTGCCCGGGCTGCTGCTCCTGCCCTACCTGACCGACGGCCTGACCGTGCCCGCCGCCGTGGCCGGCCTGCTCGTGCTCGTGCCGAAGGCGTGGGACGTGCTGTTCAACCCCGTGGCGGGCCGGCTCAGCGACCGGGCCGGGGTGCGGCGGCCGTTCCTGCTGCGCGGCGGGCTGGTGACGGCGGTGTTGTTCGCGCTGCTGTTCGCCGGGCCGTTCACCGGGACGGGCGCGGTCGTGTACGTGGCGCTGGTGTTCCTGGCCTGTGCGACCGCGTACGCGTTCTTCCAGGTGCCGTACGTGGCGATGGCCGCGGAGATCACCGAGGACTACGACGAGCGCACCCGGCTGATGGCGTGGCGGATGGCGTTCCTCGCGCTGGCGATCCTGGTCAGCGGCGCGGGCGCGCCGGCGGTGCGTGACGCGGCCGGCTACCCGGCGATGGGCGTGGCCGTCGCGGCGCTGATGGTGCTCGGCGCGCTGGCCACGTTCGCGGGCACGCGCGGCGCGCCGGCGTCACGACGGGTGTCCGCGGCGACCGGCCTGGGCGAGCTCGTGGCGGCGGTGCGCGGGTCGCGGCCGTTCCGGCTGCTGCTGGCCGTGTTCGTGGTGCAGGCCGTCGGCCTGGGCACGATGCTCGCCGGAGTCGACTACTTCGCCCGGCTGGTGGTGGGTGAGCCGGGGTTGCAGACCGCGTTGTTCGCCGGGTTCGTCGGGCCCGCGCTGCTGGTGATGCCGCTGTGGCAACGCGTCGGGCGGCGGCACGGCAAGCGGGTCGGGCTGGTCGCGGCGTCCGTGCTGTTCGCGGTCGCGGTGGCCGGGCTGACCGCGTCACGGGTGCTGCCGGTGGCGGCGGTGCTGGCGCTGATGGCCGTGATCGGCGTGGGTTACGCGGGCATGCAGGTGTTCCCGCTGGCCATGCTGCCGGACGTGATCACCGCGGAGGAGCGGCGGACCGGCGCGACCCGCGCGGGCCTGTTCTCCGGGGTGTGGACGGCCGGCGAGACGTTGGGGCTGGCGCTCGGTCCCGGGGTGTACGGGCTGGTCCTGGCGTTCGGCGGGTACGTCGCGAGCACCGACGGCTCGGCCGTGCAGTCCTCCGGCGCGGTGACGGCCGCGCTGCTCGGTTTCACCGTCATCCCGGCCGTGCTGGCGTTGGCGGCCCTGCCCCTGCTGCGTGAGGAGACCGCGTGACCGATGACGTGCTGGCCGAGCTGCGTGCCCTGCGGGCCGGTGACCTGCCCACGCACGGCGGGCGGACGTTGGCCTACGTGTACGACAGCGCGCTGCCGGGCCTGGACGAGTTGGCCGCGTCCGCGCACGCGCTGGCGTCGTCGGTGAACGGGCTCGACCCGACCGCGTTCCCGAGCCTGCTGCGCCTGGAGAACGACGTGGTGCGCACGGCGGCCCGGTTGCTGGGCGGTGGTGACGCGACGGTCGGCACGGTCACGTCGGGCGGCACGGAGTCGTGCCTGCTCGCGGTGGTCGCCGCACGGGACTCGCGGCCGGAGGTCACGCGACCGTCGATGGTGCTGCCGGAGACCGCGCACGCGGCGTTCCACAAGGCCGCGCACTACTTCGGCGTCCGGGTGGTCGCGGTGCCGGTCGACCCGGGGACGTTCCGGGCGGATCCGGCGGCGATGGCGGCGGCGATCGACGAGTCCACGGTGCTGGTGGTGGCCAGTGCGCCGTCGTACGCGCACGGGGTGGTCGACCCGGTGGCCGAGATCGCGGCCGCGGCCCACGAGCGCGGCGTGCGCTGCCACGTGGACGCGTGCATCGGCGGGTGGGTGCTGCCGCACGCGCCGGACGCGCCGCCGTTCGACTTCTCCGTGCCGGGCGTCACCAGCATCTCGGTGGACCTGCACAAGTACGCGTACTGCCCGAAGGGGACGTCCGTGCTGCTGCACGCGTCGGCCGACCTGCGCCGGGCGCAGTACTTCGCGTCGGCCGCGTGGCCCGGTTACACGATGCTGAACTCCACCACCCAGTCCACCCGATCAGGTGGTCCGCTGGCCGCCGCGTGGGCCGTGCTGCGGCATGTCGGCGACGACGGGTACCGCTCGCTCGCGCGCCAGGCCCTGGCGAGCACGCGGGTGTTGCGCGAGGGCATCGGGAAGATCGACGGCCTGCGGGTGCTGGGCGAGCCGTCGGCGACGTTGCTGGCGGTCGCGGCCGCGCGGGACGACTTCGACGTGTTCACGGTGGCCGACGAGATGAAGGCGCGGAACTGGTACGTGCAGCCGCAGTTCGCCCACCGCTCCTCCCCCGCGAACCTGCACCTCACCGTGACCGCGGCGAACGCCGGGCACGAGTCGGAGCTGCTCGCCGACCTGAGGGCGTCGGTGGAGGCCGCCGTGGCGGCCGGGCCGGTGCGGGTGGCGCCGGAGGTCGTGGCGTTCGTCGGCGGGCTGGAGCCGGACTCGCTCACCCCCGAGGAGTTCGGCGGGCTGCTCGCGGCGGCGGGCATGGGTGGTGGTGACGGCGTGCTGCCCGAGCGGATGGCTACGGTGAACGCGCTGCTCGCGGCGGCGAGCCCGGCGTTGCGGGAGCGGCTGCTGGTGGAGTTCCTGGGCGCGCTGTACTCGTGAACGGCGGCGTTGCGCCGTTTGCGCGATCATGGTCGCCATGCACCTGGATCTGAGCGGGAAGACGGCGTTGGTCACCGGTTCCACGCAGGGCATCGGCGAGGCGATCGCGACGGCGCTGGCGCGGGCCGGCGCCCGCACGGCGGTGAACGGGCGCAAGGCCGACGTGGTCGACGAGTCGGTGGCACGGCTGCGGGAAGTGGTGCCGGGCGCGAACGTGCTCGGCGTCGCGGCGGACGTGTCGACGGCGGAGGGTGCGGCGTCGCTGATCGCGGCGCTGCCCGAGGTGGACGTCCTGGTGAACAACGTCGGCGTGTTCGGCGCGCGGCCGGCGCTGGAGATCACCGACGACGAGTGGCGGCGGTACTTCGAGGTCAACGTGCTGGCCGCGGTCCGGCTGACCCGCGCCTACCTGCCGCGGATGCGGGAGCGCGGGTGGGGCCGGGTGCAGTACATCGCCAGCGACTCGGCCGTGGTCATCCCGGCCGAGATGATCCACTACGGCGTGTCGAAGACGGCGCTGCTGGGCGTGTCGCGCGGGTTCGCCAAGGAGGCGGCGGGCAGCGGCGTCACGGTGAACTGCGTGATCGCGGGGCCGACGCACACCGGCGGGGTGGAGGACTTCGTCTACCAACTGGTGGACCGCTCGCTGCCGTGGGAGGAGGCGCAGCGGGAGTTCATGCGCGTGCACCGGCCGCAGTCCCTGCTCGGCCGGCTCATCGAACCCGAGGAGATCGGCAACCTGGTGGTGTACCTGGCCTCACCGCAGGCATCGGCGACGACCGGCGCCGCCGTGCGCGTGGACGGCGGCTACGTCGACTCGATCCTGCCGTGACGCGGCTCAGCGGCCGGGGATCACCGCTCCGGTCGCGTCGAAGACCACGTGGACGAGCTTCCCGTCCTGGTAGTCCGTCGATCCGGACAGGTCGGCCAGGAACACCCCTGCCTTCACCTGCGCCGGGATCACCCGCCCGTTCGGGCCGCGGAACTCCACCGCCGCGGCGTCGTGGCCCGCGTACCCGACGATGGTGAACCCCGGCCGATCCCCGTAGTCCGACAGCATGATCGTGGCGAACGGCTGCTCGCGGAACGCGGTGGCGGCGGGATCGGTAGAGGTGATCGAGACACCCGATTCGTGGACGCTGCACTTCACCAGCACTTTGCCCGAGATGGCACCGATGAGGAGGTGTCCGTCCTCTCGCCGCCACGCGGGCCCCAGGGTGAAAGCGTCCTCGGTGCCCGACAGTTCGGCGCAGCGCGCCCAGGCCGCCTCGACCTCCGTCGACGACACGGCACCCGACCACGGACGAGCTTCCCCTGCCACCGACGCCGGTTGCGCCGACACGCCCCACGCCAAGGCGACGACAAGCCCGCACACGGACCACGTGACAACCCTGGACATCGCCCACCCCCGCCCTGATCATGCCTGGCCGTGCCTGCCGACGAGGGCGAAATGCGGCGACAGTCCCGGCGCGCGTGCGTGATCACGCGCGGCATGGCGGCGGACGAGAGCGCGAGGCGCGGGCACCTCGGGGTCGATGACCTGCGCGGGGTGGCGCGAGAGGTGTTCGGGCCACGGGACCTGGTGTCGGTCCGCCTTCCTGGAGCTGCGCTTCGGGCCGCACTACCGCCACTTCGCCGACCCCGGCCTCGACCCCGCGCGGCCGGCGTTCTACCGCCTGGCCACCTGCCTCTCACTGGTGGCGGGTCCACTGCGACTCCTGGACGGCGACTTCCCCGATCGCGCCGGGATGCTCGACATCGTCGACCAGAACGTCTCCCGGACGCTTGACCGGCTGCCGGGGTAGGGAGCTCTGTGGGCGCGGCACGCCGCCGAGGTGCCGCGCCCACAGCCCGATCGGACCGACCTTTGGGTCAGTGCCCGACCTGGAACGTGGCGTCCGCGCGGTCCGACGTGGTGCTGATCGGGTCGATGCGCAGGACGTAACCGGAGTGCCGCAGGTGGCGGTCGGGGAAGTTGTGCGACCGGAACGAGGTCCACGAGCTGTCCGCCAGGCCGGCGACGCGGTGGAAGGTGGCGTCGGCGGCGAAGGTCGGGCTGCCGTCGTCGGCCGCCAGCGTGATCGCGTAGTTCACGTGCCGCAGGTAGCGGTCCGGGTAGTTGACCGAGCGGAACGACACCCCGGCCGACGACGCCAGGCCCGGGACCAGGCGCCACTGCGAGTCCTGGTAGGGGTCGAACGGGTACGGGTCGATGCGGCCGACGTTGTCGGCGTGCCGGATCAGGTGGTCCGGGAAGTTGTAGGACTTGATCCGGTTCCAGCTCGGCGCGCCCCAGCGGGACAGCAGGTTGGCGTGCTCGGTGGCCGTGATGCCGCAGATGGTGGGGTGCTTGGCGTTGAGCGGCTGGGTGTACTGGGCCTTGGTCAGCGGCGTCCAGGAGTTGGCGTTGATGTCGCCGCTGCGCCACGCGTACAGCTCGCCGTTCACCGGGGAGAACGAGTCGCCCCACAGCCACCACTCGTTGCGGTTGTGGGCCTTCACGACGATGGGCGCCTCGATGCCGCCGCTGACGACCCCGCTGGTGTAGGTGCCGCGGTCGAAGCTGCGCGGGTTGAGCGTGCTCGACCGCGCGCCGTAGAGGCGGCCGTCGGCGAAGCTCTTGTAGTACAGGTAGTTGGCGCCGTTGCCGACGTGCATCGTGGCGTCGAGGACGTTGAAGCCGGGGTCGAAGAACAGCTGCGGCGCGCCGACGGTGACGAAGTCGGTGGTGTAGTTGACGTAGAACGCGTCACGGCCGCCGCTGTTGGCCGAGTAGAGGATGCCGTACTGGCCGCGCGCGGCGTCCCAGAACGCCTCCGGCGCCCACGTGTGGGTCGGCATCGAGTGCATCTTGAGCCTGCGGTACCCGGTGAACGACCGCAGGTCGGCCGAGTCCCAGGCGTGGATGTACTGGTTCTGCTTGGTGAAGTCGGTGCCGGTCAGGTCGGTCGCCAGCACGACGAACCCGCCGTTCTGCTTGCGCATGATGAACGGGTCGCGCAGGCCGCCGGTGCCCGCCGTCGGCGTGGCGACCGGGTTGCCCTGGTTGAGCGGGGTCCAGGTGAGCCCGTCGGTGCTCACCGCGAGGTGCAGCGCGTACCGGTCGGCGACCTTGTTCGGGGACTCGGTGAAGTAGCCCATCACGTAGGCGGAGTCACCGGGCGCCGCGGCGGCGACCCCGGTCCGGGCCAGCGCCAGCGAGGCCAGGCCGCCGGCCAGCAGTGTGCGTCGTTGCAGCATCAGCCGTGTGCCTTTCGGGGGAACCCCGGGGCGGGCGGGAGACACCCGCCCCGGGGGAGTCTCATTCGCCGGAGGGCGCGGTGAGGGTGGTGCCGAGCCGGACGGGCGTGCCGAAGTTCGGGGTGCCGTCCGAGTTCCAGGTGAACTTCTGCGCGCGGGTCGACCGGTTCATGTCGCAGCCGCCGGACGCGGAGTCGTTGGCGTGGTAGACGATCCAGTCCTCGGTGCCGTCGGGCGACTTGAAGAACCCGTTGTGGCCCGGCGCGTACACGCCGTTGCCGTCGTTGCGCTGGAACACCGGGTTGGGCGACTTCGTCCAGTGCGACCGGTTGAGCGGGTCGGAGCCGGTCAGGGTGAGCAGGCCGAGCTTGTAGTCCGGCCCCCAGCACGCGCTGGCCGAGTACACGATCATGGTCTTCCCGTTGTGGTACAGCGGCTCGGCGCCCTCGTTGACCGGCGCGGTCTGCCGCTCCCAGGACAGCGTCGGCTGGGAGATGGTGCGCCGTGATCCGCTGAGCGTGTAAGGGTTGGACATCGGGGTGATGGTCAGCGACTGGGTGCCGTCCATCGCGCTGCCCATCAGGTACAGCTTCCCGTTGTGCTGCAGGATGCTCGGGTCCAGCTCCCACGTGCTGCCCAGGTCGGCCTTGAACGAGTAGGGGCCCATCGGGTCGGTGCCCGAGGACTCCAGCACGTGCAGCCGCTGCGTCGGGTTGTAGTCCGACACGTTCTGCCCGGCCACGTAGTACAGGTACCACCGGCCGTTGAGCAGGAAGAACTCCGGCGCCCACATGTTGCAGCACCCGTTCGGGCGGGTCAGGTTGAAGACCACCTGGTCGGCCGCGGTCGACAAGCCGGCCAGCGTCCGCGACCGGCGCATCGTGATCGTGGAGTTCCACGTCGTCGTGGCCAGGTAGTAGTACCCGTTGTAGTACTGCATCCACGGGTCCGGGCCGTTGCGCTTGATCGGGTTGGTGAAGGTGCCCGGCGCGGACGCGCCCAGCTTGACCAGCTGCCACTGCTGGTTCGTGCCGCCGGTGTCCGGCCACTGGATGAGCTGCGCGCCGTCGGCGGTGGAGAAGTCCAGCACGTCGACGGCCTTGCCGCTGGCGCGGTTGAGCAGCCGGACGAACCCGCCCGCCGAGTCGGCCAGCCGGAACTGCTGGTTGGTGCCGTTGCGGTCGGTCCACTGGGTCAACCCGGTGCGGTCGGCGGTGTCGGCGAAGTCCAGCACCTTGCCGCTGTGGCGCGACTTCAACCGGTAGTAGCCGCCGCCCGAGTCCACGAACTGCCACTGCTGCCACGCGCCGTCGTTGCGCGTGTACTGCGAGATCCGCGCGCCGTCGGCGGTGGCGAGGTCGTAGACGTCGAGCGCCTTGCCGCTGTTGCGGTTGACCAACACGTACGAGGCGTTGGTGTCGACCACCGCGGCCGACGCGGTGGGCGGTAGAGCCGAGGTGATCCCACCGAGCAGCGTGGCCACGGTGGCGAGGACGACGCCGCCGCGGCGCGCGCTCCGATAAGGCGATCTCATGGTTGCTCTCCCTGCGACGCTGCATGGACGAACACGGTCGGCCCGCCGGCGTGCAAGCCGGTGCGGGCCGGTGGAAGGGCGTGGCGGCGGGTGGCGGGTGCGGGTGGACCGGGATCACCGGCCACTCGACCTCGCGTCTGTTAACGCTAACAGCACGATCGGCGACGGTTCAATAGCCGCGCGTCTTCGCACGTGACGCAGCGCCCTGGTGTCGAAGGGTTTCGACACATTGGACCGTTCGGCCGCATCACGCCCATCTGTTAGCGATAACAAGGTTGCGGATTCCGTGGCTGCCTGGAATTGACCGGCAGCGACCAGGGAAAGCCTCTGGTAACCGACCGGACACGGCGCGCGACGTTCCATAGGAAGGATAAATAGTCCGCACCGCACAAAGCGAATGAAGGGTTCGACCGTTCAGAGGATTCCACATTACGAGACGCGCGGCGTAACGTTGCGCGGACCGGCGACCCGCCCGCATCATCCGCCCAGGGCAGGAGAACACTGCATGACTGACGAGAACGCCAATTACCACGAATTCCTCGTCGTGGTGAACGACGAGGAGCAGTACTCGGTCTGGTTCGCCGACCGGGACCTCCCGCCCGGGTGGCGGACCGAGGGAACGCGTGGCACCAGGGAAGACTGCCTGGCCCACATCGACCGGGTGTGGACGGACATGCGCCCGCGCAGCGTCCGCGAGCACGTCGCCGCGCACCGCGGCTGACGCTCCGCCCGACCACACCCCGCGCATTACCGAACGTCCGCGCCAAAGGGGTGCCCCACGTTGTCCGGAAACGGCCTCCGGGAATTTCCCGGCGGCCGGTTCGGTCATGCGCGCCCGAAACACATTCGTCGGGGAGGCTTTGTGCACACGGATTCTGCGCCACGACTCGCGCCCGCTCTGCCGTTGCAGAGCGGAATGATCGCGGCCGGGTTGCGCGACCCGTCGGCCGGGACCGACGTCATCCAGTGCGTGCAGCACTGGCCGCACGGTCTGGACGCCGCCGCGTACCTCGCGGCGTGGCGCGCCGCCGTCGAACGGCACCCGGTCCTGCGCACCCGGTTCACCTGGCGGGCCGACGGCGGCATGGAGCAGTGGCCGGGGCCGGCCGACGACGTCCCGGTGCTGGCGGACGGCTCGGTGACGGACCTGGAGGCGTTCCTGGCCGC
Organism: Actinosynnema sp. NPDC002837; assembly: GCF_040295345.1. Lineage (NCBI taxonomy): Bacteria > Bacillati > Actinomycetota > Actinomycetes > Pseudonocardiales > Pseudonocardiaceae > Actinosynnema > Actinosynnema sp. NPDC002837. The sequence goes on along the minus strand of NZ_JBEOVG010000149.1, from coordinate 2,562 downwards.
CGACCGGCGGGCCGGGGTGGACCCGGTGGCCGGGCCGCCGCTGCGGGTCGTGGCGCTGCCCGGCGACGTGGTGGTGGCGACGTTCCACCACGCGATCCTCGACGGCCGGTCGCTCGCGATGCTGCTGGCCGAGGTGGACGACGACTACGCGGCCAGGCTCGCCGGCGGCGCGCTGGAGTTCACGGCACGCCCCGACTTCGCCGACTACGCCCGCTGGCACGACGCCCGGATCGCGGTCGGGCACCCGGAACGGCTGGCCGACGAACGGTTCTGGGCCGCGGAGCTGGCGGGGTCGGCCGAGCCCGCTCCCCTGCCGCTGGAGCACGCCGGCCCCGGCACACCCGTCATGGCCACGGCCGCGCTCGACCTCTCCGACGCCGAGACCGAGGCCGTGCGGGCGCTGGCCGAACGGGCGGGCGTCACGGTGAACACCGTGGTGCTGGCCGCGTGGGGCCTGGTGCTGACCGCGCACGCGCACGCCGACGAGGCCGTCTTCGGGGTGACCCGGGCGGCGCGCCACGGCACCGTCGAAGGCGCGCAGGACATGCTCGGCCTGCTGCTGGCGACCGTGCCGCTGCGGCTGCCGGTCGACCGGGACGCGTCGGTGGCCGACTGGCTGCGATCGGTGCGGGAACGGTCCGTGCGGGCGCGCGACCACCAACTGTGCCCGCTGCCGGTGATCCAAGGTGCGGCCGGGCACGACGTGTCGTTGATGCGCAGCCTCGTGCTGTTCGAGCACCGCGAACTCGGCACGGTGCTGGCCGCGCGGCCGTCCGCGCCGCCGGGCAGGCGGGTCCGCATCCTGCGCACCCCCGGTTACGCCCTGACCTTGTACGCGTTCGCCGAACCCCGCCTGAGCTTCCAGCTCATCCACGACACCGGCCGGTTCCCGGGTTGGGCGCCGGACGCGGTGCTGGCGCAGGTCCGGGACCTGCTGGCGGGCATGGCCGAAGCGCCGGACCGGCCCGTGCGGCAGCTCGACGAGCCGCGTGACCTGGCGCGGGTGTTGACGGGGTGGAACGACACCGCGATCGACTACCCGGCGGACGCGACCGTGCCCGACTTGTTCGCCGAACAGGTGCGACTGAGACCCGACGCGGACGCCGTGTTCGACGGCGAGCGGTGGCTGAGCTACGCGGAGCTGGACGAGCGGTCGAACCGGTTGGCGCACGTGCTGGTGGCGCGGGGCGCGCGGGTGGACCGCCCGGTGGCCCTGTCGCTGCCGCGTGGCGCGGACTTCGTGACCGCGGTGCTGGCCGTGGTGAAGACCGGTGCGGCCTACCTGCCGCTGGACCCGGAGAACCCGGCGGCACGGGACGCGGTGGCGTTGCGCGAGTCCGGCACACCCCTGGTGGTCTCGGATCGGCCACGCGCGCTGCCGGACGGCGTGGCGTCGGTCGTGATGCCGGAACTAGACCTTTCAGAGCAGTCTCCCGTATCTCCGGCGGTCCTCGCGCATCCATTAAGCGTGGCTTATGTCAACTACACGTCCGGGTCAACCGGTAAGCCGAAGGGCGTAGCCGTGCCCCACCGGGGTGTGGTTCGACTGGTCACGCGGCCGACGTTCGCGCGGTTCGGGCCGGGGCAGACGTTCCTGCACCTGTCCGCGACCGCGTTCGACCTGACGACGCTGGAGGTGTGGGGCGCGCTGCTGACCGGCGGCCGGGTGGTGCCCGCGCCCTCCGGTCCGCTCGACCCTGCGGTGCTGGCCGAGCTGCTGCGCGTGCACCGGGTGAGCGTGCTGTGGCTGACCGCCGGGCTGTTCCACCAGCTCGACCCGTCGCTGGTGGCCGACGTGGAGCAGCTGCTGGCCGGCGGGGACGTGGTGGCCCCGGACGCGGTGCGCGCGGCGTTGGCGGCGCGCGGCGGGAAGCCGGTGGTCAACGGGTACGGGCCGACGGAGAACACCACGTTCACCGCGTGCCACGTCGTGCGGTCGGCCGACGACGTGGGCGCGACCGTGCCGATCGGCACGCCGATCCAGCGGACCACGGTGTACGTGCTGGACGAGTCGATGCGGCCCGTGCCGGTGGGCGTGCCCGGCGAGCTGTACACGGGCGGCGACGGGCTGGCGCGCGGGTACTGGGGCGCGCCGGGGCTGACCGCCTCGAAGTTCCTGCCGGACCCGTTCGGGGCGGCGCCCGGTGGGCGGCTCTACCGGACCGGCGACCTGGCGCGGTGGCGGCCGGACGGCGTGCTGGAGTTCCTGGGTCGCGCGGACCGGCAGGTCAAGGTCCGCGGGTTCCTGGTGGAGCCGGCCGAGGTCGAGGCCGTGCTGCGGGAGCACCCGGCGGTCGCCGCGGCGGCCGTGCTACCGGTCGGCGACGACGACGCGCGGCACCTGGTGGCGTTCGTCGTGCCGACCGGGTCGTCGGAGGTCGAGGACGTGCGCGCGCACGTCGCGGAACGGCTGCCCGCCTACCTCTGCCCGGCGCGGTACGTGCCGCTGCCGGAGCTGCCGCTGAACCGCAGCGGCAAGGTGGACCGGGCGGCGCTGCGGTCGGGGGGGGGGGCCGGCGGGCGGGGGGCGGGCCGGCCCCGCCCCGGCGCCCCCCGCCCCCC
>NZ_JBEOVG010000148.1:0-13291 GCF_040295345.1 Actinosynnema sp. NPDC002837 | reverse complement strand
GTGGGATCCCCCTGGGGCCGGGCACGCGGACGACGGTCAGGCCCGGCGACGGACCCGCGACACCACCGCCGCCAGCAGCGCCACCGCCAACAGCCCGTAGGCCACCGCCGCGAACGGGCTGGTCACCAACGCCGCCGGGTCGCCCTCGCTGATCTGCAACGTGCGGCGCACCTGCTCCTCGGCCATCGGACCCAGGATCAGCCCCACCACCAACGGCGCCACCGGATAGCCGTGCCGCCGCATGAACAACCCCGCCACCCCGATGACCAGCAGCACCACCAGGTCGTCCACCACGAAGTTCACCGCGTAGGTGCCCAACGCCGCGAACAGCAGGATCCCCGCGTACAGGTAGGGCCGCGGGATCTGCAGCACCTTCACCCAGATCTTCACCAACGGCAGGTTCAGCACCAGCAGCATCACGTTGCCGATGTACAGCGACGCGATCAACGCCCACACCAGCGCCGAGTCGTTGGTGAACAGCAGCGGGCCCGGCTGGATGCCGTAGCTCTGGAACCCGGCCACGATCACCGCCGCCGTCGCCGTGGTCGGCAACCCCAGCGTCAGCAGCGGCACCAGCACCCCGGCCGCCGCGGCGTTGTTCGCCGCCTCCGGCCCCGCCACACCCTCGATCGCGCCCTTCCCGAACTCCTCCGGCCGCTTGGACAGCTTCTTCTCCGCCGCATACGACAGGAACGTGGACACGTCGGCGCCGCCCGCGGGGATCGTGCCGATCGGGAACCCGATCGCGGTGCCGCGCAACCACGGCTTCCACGACCGCCGCCAGAACTCGCCGGTCATCCACTTCCCGCCCACCGGCACCACCTCGACCGGGCCGTGCCGCAGCCGCGCCGCCACGTACAGCGCCTCGCCGACCGCGAACACCCCCACCGCGACCACCACCACGTCGACGCCGTCGGACAACGTCGGCACACCCAGCGTGAACCGCTGCTGCCCCGTCAACGTGTCCGTGCCCACCAGGCCGATGAACAGGCCCAGCCCCAACGACGCCAACCCGCGCACCGGCGACGCGCCCAGCAGCGCCGCCACCGTCGTGAACGCCACCACCATCAACGCCACGTAGTCCGCCGGACCCAGCCGCACCGCCAGCTCCGCGATGCCCGGCGCCACCGCGGTGAGCAGGATCGTCGCGATCGTGCCCGCCACGAACGACCCGATCGCCGCCGTCGCCAACGCCGCCGCGCCCCGCCCGGCGCGCGCCATCCGGTTGCCCTCCAGCGCCGTCACCACCGACGACGACTCGCCCGGCGTGTTGAGCAGGATCGACGTGGTCGACCCGCCGTACATGCCGCCGTAGTAGATGCCCGCGAAGATGATCAACGCGGCGGTCGGTTCCAGCGAGTACGTCAACGGCAGCAACAACGCCACCGTCATCGCCGGGCCGATGCCCGGCAACACCCCGACCGCGGTGCCCAGGGTGACACCCAGCAGGGCGTAGAGCAGGTACTCGGGCTGCGCGGCGGTCGCGAAACCCTCCAGCAGAGCGGACAGGCTACCCATCGAGCAACGGCACCCCCTCCAACACCCCGGCCGGCAGCGACAACCCCAGCCCCGACGCGAACAGCGCCTGCACCACCAGCGCCAACACCACCGCGACGACCAGCGCCTTCCACCACACCGCGCCCAACGACCACGCCGCGCCGAAGAACAGCACCACCGCCGCCACCGGCCACCCGGCCACGTCGATCAACACCAGGTGCGCCACCAGCACCGCGACCAGCTTCGCCACCGTCACCCAGTCCGTGCGCACGGTGGAGTCCACGTCCTCCGCGTCCTCCGCCGCGCCCAACCGGCCACGCAGGGTGGCCACGATCGTGGCCACCCCCGTCGCCACCAGCAACGCCCCCACCGCGTACGGGAACGCGCGCGGCCCCACCGCGCCCAGCGAACCCCGCGTCGCGATCGTGGTCGCGTCCACCAGCGTGAACACGCCCAACGCCACCACCAGGCCGGCGAAGACGTACTCCTCCACCTTCGCCGACCGCGCCGCCCCCGGCGCCGGGTTCGTGTCCGCAGACGTCACTTGACCAGGCCGATCTCCTGCAACACCGGCTTGATCCGGCCGATCTCCATGGTCAGGAACGTGGAGAAGTCGTGCCCGGTCTGGAACGTGTCCGTCCAGCCCTTCTTCGCCAACTCCTCCTGCCACTGCGGACTCGCGTGCATGTCCGTCACCACCTTGACCAGCCGGTCCTTCGCCGCCACCGAGATCGACCCCGGCGCCACCACCCCACGCCAGTTGATCAGCTCCACGCCCGTGCCCAGCTTCTTGAACGTCGGCACCTTCAACTCCGGGTGCTCCTTCGGCCCCGACGTGCCCAACGCCCGCAGCTTGCCCGCCTTGATCTGCTCCACGTACTCGCCCACACCCGAGATCCCGGCGTCGACCTTCCCGCCCAACAACGCCGCCAACGACTCACCACCACCGGAGTACGGCACGTAGTTCAACTTCGCCGGATCGATCTCCAACGCCTGCAACAACATCCCCGCCAGGATGTGGTCCGTGCCGCCCGCCGAACCACCGGTGATCGTCACACCCTGGCCCTTGGCGTCCACCGCCGCCAACAAATCCTCGATCGTCCGATACGGCGAATCGGCGGGCACGACCACCACCTCGTCCTCCGCGGTCAACCGCGCGATCGGCGTCGTGTCCTCCAACCGCTTGTCCACCCCGTTGGTCTCCACCGCGCCGACCATCACCAGCCCGGTCACCATCAGGAAGCTCTCCGACCGCTCGGTCGCCAACTTCTGCAACCCCACCGTGCCGCCCGCGCCACCGACATTGCTCACCTGCACCGAATCGGCCAGCCCCGCCCCGTCGATCGCCGCCTGCATCGCCCGCGCCGTCTGATCCCACCCACCCCCCGGATCCGCCGGCGCCATGATCTCCAACCTGCCGATGTCGTCGCCCTTCGCGCCGCCACCGCCCCCACACCCCGCGAGCACCAGGCCCGCGGCGGCCACCGCCGCGAGAAGTCGGGTGTGCCGTCCAGCCATCGGGTCCTCCACGTTCGCAAACCACCACCGCAGCACTGTCGCTCCAGTGGGCCGGAACGGTAGGAGCACACCCACCCCAACCAGGCGCAAAGGTCGTAAAACACGTATTGGTCGTTTTGGTCGTGGCCGGGCTCACACGCGTTGGGCCAGAATGCTCTGCCATGCGCCGCCGTTCGGTCCCCCTCGGTGTCACCCTCCTCGTCCTGCAGGTCGTCATCGTCCTCGCCACCACCTGCACCGCGGGCCTCCTGGCGGCCAAACTCCAAAGCGACCGCATCCGCGAGGCCTACAAAGACCGCATGCTCTCCGTCGCCGAAAGCGTCGCCCGCCTCCCCACCGTCGTCGACGCCTTCACCTCCCCCGACCCCGCCGCCACCATCCAGCCCCTCGCCGAACTGCTCCGCAAAGCCTCCGGCGTCACCTACGTCGTCGTCACCGACCGCACCGGCCGCCGCTACGCCCACCCCGACCCCGACCGCATCGGCGAACCCGTCTCCACCGACCCCAGCACCGCCCTGTCCGGCCACGTCTTCGTCGGCACCGAAACCGGCACCCTCGGCACCAGCCTCCGCGCCAAAGTCCCCATCCGCGACACCACCGGCGCCATCATCGGCATGGCCTCCGTCGGCATCCTCGAAAGCGAACTCGCCGCCGACCTCGCCGAAGACCTCCCCGAACTCATCGGCTGGCTCGCCGCCGCCGCCCTCGTCGGCGTCCTCGGCGCCACCCTCGTCACCCGCATGGTCCGCAAACGCACCTTCCGCCTCGAACCCGACGAGATCGCCCACCTCCTCGAAACCCGCCACGCCATGCTCCACGGCATCCGCGAAGGCGTCGTCGCCGTCGACGACCACGAACGCCTCGTCCTCGTCAACGACGAAGCCCTCCGCCTCCTCGACCTCACCGAAGACCCCACCGGACAACCCGCCGAAACCATCCTCGAAGACGGCGGCCTCCTCGACCTCGCCCGCACCCACGACGACGTCTCCGACCGCCTCGTCCTCGCCGGCGAACGCGTCCTCGTCGCCAACCGCACCACCGCCAAAACCCACGGCCGCCCCGTCGGCGTCGTCCTCACCCTCCGCGACCGCACCGAACTCCACGACGCCCTGCGCGAACTCGACGGCCAACGCACCGTCACCGAAGTCCTCCGCGCCCAAGCCCACGAATTCACCAACCACCTGCACGTCATCAGCGGCCTCGTCGAACTCGACCGACGCGACGACGCCGTCGCCTACATCGAACGCGTCGGCGGCACCGGCTCCGCCACCTCCGACATCATCGGCGGCGCCATGACCGACCCCGCCCTCGCCGCACTCCTGCTCGCCAAGTCCTCCACCGCCCACGAACGCGGCATCACCCTGCGCCTCGACCCCGCCACCACCATCCACACCCGCACCGGCGACGACGCCCTCACCGTCCTGGGCAACCTCGTCGACAACGCCGTCGACGCCGTCGACCCCGGCGGCACCGTCCGCGTCCTCGTCCACTCCGACACCACCGGCGTCCGCGTCGTCGTCGACGACGACGGACCCGGCATCGACCACACCGAACGCACCCGCATCTTCACCCTCGGCGTCAGCACCAAAGCACCCCGAGGCGCACACGGCCGAGGCATCGGCCTCGCCCTCGTCTCCCGCGTCGTCACCCGACGCAGCGGACAAGTCCACCTCACCGACTCCGAACTCGGCGGAGCCTCGTTCGACGTCTGGCTCCCGGAGGCCGCCCGATGACCGTCCGCACCCTCGTCGTCGACGACGACTTCGCCGTCGCCGCCGTCCACCGCGGCTTCCTCGAAGCCCTCCCCGACTTCACCGTCGTCGGCGAAGCACACGGCGGCGGCGAAGCCCTCCGCGCCGTCGACACCCTCCGCCCCGACCTCGTCCTCCTCGACATCCACCTCCCCGACATCTCCGGCCTCGACGTCCTCGCCCGACTCCGCACCCGACCCGGACCACCCGTCGACGTCATCGCCGTCACCGCCGCCCGCGAACGCGAAACCGTCCGCCAAGCCATGTCCCGCGGCGTCGACCACTACCTCGTCAAACCCTTCACCCGCGCCGCGTTCCTCGACCGCATGCGCGAATACCTCACCCGCCGCACCGAAGTCCAACGCCTCGGCCCCTGGCTCGACCAGGACGAAGTCGACCAACTCCTGCAACACCGACCCCGCGCCGCCCTCCCCAAAGGACTCTCCCCCCTCACCCTCAAACTCGTCGTCGACGCCCTCAAGACCACCGACCACGACCTCTCCGCCCAAGAAGTCGGCGACCGCGCCGGACTCTCCCGCGTCAGCGCACGCCGCTACCTCGAACACCTCGTCACCACCGGCAAAGCCGAAGTCCTACCCCGCTACGGCATGGCCAACCGACCCGCCCACGGCTACCGCCTCACCTGACGGAACCACCGACACCCGTACGGACCCAACTCCACCCTCGCCGTCCCGTCCTTCCCCGGCTCCACCGTCCCGTCCACCAACAGATCCGTCAGCACACCCTCCACCCTCGGCACCTCCACCGACACGTCCTCACCCGCGAAGTTGTGCACCGCCACCACCACACCACCGTCGATCTCACACCGGTGCGCCAACACCGACGGCACCGCCGTGTCGATCGCCGTGAACGTCCCCCACGCCAACTCCGGACACTCCCGATACCGCTCCACCAACAACCGGGTCCACCCCAACAACGACCCCGGATCACCACGCTGCTCGTCCACCGCGTCCCACCACATCGGCGTCCGCACCGCCAACCGACCCTCCAGCGACAGGTCCTCCGTCATCCCGACCTCCTCGCCGTAGAACAACACCGGAGTCCCCGGCAACGAGAACAACAGGCTGTACACCATCTTGATCCGGGCCAGGTCCCCGCCCAGCATCGACGGCAACCGCCGCCGCAACCCACGCCCGTACAGCTGCATGTCCTCCTCCGGCCCGAACGCCGCGAACACCTCCTGCCGCTCCGGCTCCGTCAACTTGTCCAACGTCAACTCGTCGTGATTGCGCACGAACGTCGCCCAATGACAATCCCGCGGCGGACTCGGCCGCTCCTTCAACGCATGCGTCAACGGACTCGCGTCCCCCCGCGCCAACGACAAGTACATCTGCTGCATCCCGATGAAGTCGAAACACATGTGCAACTCGTCGCCCACACCGTCCGACCCGCCGAAGAACGCCATCGCCTCCGCATAAGGCAGATTCACCTCACCCAACAGGATCGCCTCGCCGTTGCGCCGCGACAAGAACGCCCGCAAATCCGCCAGGTAGTCGTGCGGATCCGGCAACGCCTCGATCGGCGCCTCCAACAAGAACGGCACCGCGTCCACCCGGAACCCCGACAACCCCAACTCCATCCAGAACCCCATCACCCGCGCGATCTCGTCCCGCACCGCCGGGTTCGCCACGTTCAGATCAGGCTGGTGCCGGTAGAACCGGTGCAGGTAATACCGCTTCGCCTTCCGGTCGTACGTCCACAACGACTTCTCCTTGTCCGGGAACACCACCCCCTCCGACGCGTCCGCCGGCGGCTCGTCCGCCCACACGTACCAGTCGTGGAACGGACTACCCGGATCACGCGCCGCCTGGAACCACGGATGCTGGTCCGACGTGTGGTTCACCACCAGATCCGCGATCACCCGCATCCCCCGGTCACGCGCCGTCCGCACGAACTCCACGAAATCACCCAACGTCCCCAACCGCGGGTCCACCCCGTAGAAATCCGTGATGTCATAACCGTCATCCCGATCCGGCGTCGGGAAGAACGGCATCAACCACAAACACGTCACACCCATCTTGTGCAAGTGGTCGATCTTGTCGATCAACCCCCGGAAATCACCGAACCCGTCACCGTTCGAATCGTGGAACGTCTCCACGTCCAAGCAGTACACGACGGCGTTCTTCCACCACAGATCCGCGGTCCTCGTCAACTTCACGACCGCACCTCCGGCAGCACCCGCTCACCGAAAGCATCCAGGAACCGCTCCTGCTCCTGCCCCACGTGGTGCAGGTAGACCTCCTCGAACCCCAACTCCGCGTACTCCCGGATCGCCTTCGCGTGCCACCCCAGATCCGACGACACGTTCACCACACCCGCCACCTGCTCCACCGACACGTGCTCCGACACCACGTCGAAGTGCTCCGCCGTCTCCAGGTCCCAGCACACCGGCGGCCCGAACACGTTGCTCCGCCACTGCTCGTGCGCTATCGACCGCGCCTCCTCATCGGTGTCCGCCCAACTCAAGTGGACCTGCAGGTGCAGCTTCCCCCGACCACCCGCGTCCCGGTATGCCGCCACCACCCGCTCCAACCGCTCGGCCGACGCGTTCACCGTGATCAACCCGTCCGCCCACCCCGCGCACCACCGCGCGGTCTCCTCGCTCACCGCCGCACCGACCAACAACGGCGGCTCGTCAGGCCTCGTCCACAACCGCGCCCGGTCCACCGTCACCAGACCGTCGTGACTGACCTCCTCCCCCGCCAACAACGCCCGGATCACCTCCACGCACTCCGACAACCGCGCGTTCCGCACCTCCTTGCGCGGCCAACCCCCACCCGTGACGTGCTCGTTGCTCGCCTCACCACTGCCCAACGCCGCCCAGAACCGACCCGGGTACATCGCACCCAACGTCCCGATCGCCTGCGCGATCACCGCCGGGTGATACCGCTGACCAGGCGCGTTCACCACCCCGAACGGCAACCCCGTCGCCTCCAGCGCCGCACCCAACCACGACCACGCGAACCCGCTCTGCCCCTGCCGCGCACTCCACGGCGAGAAGTGGTCCGAACACATCGCGGCGTCGAACCCCACCTCCTCCGCCCGCCGCACCGCCGCCAACAACGCGGAAGGGTGAACCTGCTCATGAGACGCGTGCACACCGATGACGGTCATGCCGTCTCACGTACCCAAGCCACCCCCCGACAACACCCCGACCGACACCCTCAGCCCTCGCTCAGCATCCGCGAGCCCTTCACCGACGCATCCCCCGCCGTGAAGAAACCCCGCACGTTCGCCAAGAACTCCGCCCGATCCACCCGCCCACTGCCATCCACGTCCATCCCCGCGAACGCGATCGCCGCCACCTGCGGATCCGTCACCCCCGCACCCCGGTAGATCCCCGCGAACCCACTCCCGTCCAGCAGACCGTCACCATCACGATCCGCCAACTCGAAAGTCCGCTCCGACACCACCAACCACTTCTCCACCAACCCACCCGCCGACACCCGACCCGACTCGTGCGCCGCCCGGAACTCACCCCGGTCCACCACACCGTCCGAATCCAGATCCGCCCCCACCACGTACTCCCACACCGCCCGGTACGCCGCCACCAGGCTCCGCACCTCCGGCGACTCCACCCCCAACCCGAACTCCCGACCCACACCCCGAGCCGCCGCCGAGAAGTCCTCCCAGCCGATCACCCCATCACCGTCCACGTCGAACACCGCGAACGCCCGGTCGACGTTGTCCAACCGCAGATCACCCGACATGACCACACCTCTCCCTGGGAACGAACCAGGGCGAAGCCTAGGAACCGCCCCACCGGCCCGGCAGCGCGAAACCGCCCCCCACACCCGATCAGGTCAACTCCGGCCGATCCGACGACGACTCCGGCCGCACCTCCACCACATCGCCGTCCACCACCACACCACCCGCCATCGGGTGCTGCCCGTACCGCACGTTCAACACCATCGCCCGCTCCCGCTCCTCCGCACGCCGCGCGATCCGCCTGCTCAACAACCGCCGCGTCGGCGGGAACAACAGGAACAGCCCCACGACGTCGCTCACGAACCCCGGCACGATGATCAAGAACGCCGCCGCCGCGATCAGCACACCGTCCGCGATCTCCTGATGCGGCGCCCGACGCGTCCGCAACGCCTCCGAGAACGCCGCCACCGCCCGCGACCCCTCACGACGCATCAACACCGAACCCACCACCCCGCCCAGCACCAGCAGACCCAGGGTCGGCAACAGACCCCACGCCCCGAACGCCGCCACCAGAGCGGTGACCTCCACAGCCAGGCCCACCAGCAGTACCGCGAACACACGCATACCCAACCCAACGCACGAACGCCCCGAAACGCTCCCTGCCGAAATATTTACGGCCAACCCGCCATCTGGCAGCATATCTTCACGCCACTCGACCGACAGGGAGCATGGATGACTGCGCTGCACGAGGTCACACCCACGCAGCCCAGGGCTGACCTCCAGCCCTACACCTACGTGCGCCAAGAGCTGGTCGAACCCGACTGGCGCCGCTTCCCCGGCTGGCGCGACACCACCGACACCCAATGGCGCGACGCCCAGTGGCAACGCGCCAACTGCATCAAGAACCCCAAACAACTGCGCACCCTCATGGGCGACCTGCTCACCGACCGGTTCTACGACGAACTGGCCGCCGACCAGCAGCAATCCGCCACCATGTCCATGCTCGTGCCACCCCAGATGATCAACACCATGGCACCCGACGCCCCACTCGACCCCGAGGCGTTCACCGAAGCCTTCTTCGCCGACCCCATCCGCCGCTACATGATCCCCGTGCGATCCGACCGCGACCCGGACTGGCCGAGCCACCCCCACTCCGCCCGCGACTCACTGCACGAAGCCGAGATGTGGGTCGTCGAAGGCCTCACCCACCGCTACCCCACCAAAGTCCTCGCCGAACTCGTCTCCACCTGCCCCCAGTACTGCGGCCACTGCACCCGCATGGACCTCGTCGGCAACTCCACGCCCCAGGTCCAGAAGCACAAGCTCGCGCTCAAGCCCGTCGACCGCCAAGAACAGATGATCGACTACCTCAAGCGCACACCCGGCGTCCGCGACGTCGTCGTCTCCGGCGGCGACGTCGCCAACGTCCCCTGGCCCCAACTCGAGTCGTTCCTCATGCGACTGCTCGACATCGACACCGTCCGCGACGTCCGCCTCGCCACCAAAGCCCTCGCCGGACTACCCCAGCACTGGCTGCAACCCAAAGTCGTCGAAGGCCTCGAACGCGTCGCCCGCACCGCCGGCCGCCGCGGCGTCAACCTCGCCATCCACACCCACGTCAACCACGTCCAGACCGTCACACCGCTCGTCGCCGAAGCCGCCCGCACCGCCCTCGAAGTCGGCGTCCGCGACGTCCGCAACCAGGGCGTGCTCATGAAGGGCGTCAACGCCACCCCGGAAGACCTGCTCGACCTCTGCTTCGCGCTCCAGGGCGAAGCGAACATCCTGCCGTACTACTTCTACATGTGCGACATGATCCCCAACGCCGAGCACTGGCGCGTCGCCGTCTGGGAAGCTCAGGAACTCCAGCACGCGATCATGGGCTACCTGCCCGGCTACGCCACGCCGCGCATCGTCTGCGACGTCCCGTACGTCGGCAAGAGGTGGGTCCACCAGCTCCACGAGTACGACCGCGAACTCGGCATCTCCTACTGGACCAAGAACTACCGCACCGGCATCGAACTCGAAGACCCCGAGGCCCTCGACCGCCGCTACCCCTACTACGACCCGATCTCCACCCTGCCCGAAACCGGCCGCCGCTGGTGGTCCGAGCAGGCGTAGCCCCGGTCCGCCCAGGTCTCCTTGCTGTTTTTTGGGGTGGCGTGTTTGCGTACGTCACCCTGAGTGTGTCTAATTTTGATCAACACTGAAGTCATTGAGAAGATGAAGAGACTGGGTGTGGTCGGCCTGCGGATTGCCTGGCCGACCACACCCAGGAAGAACTTCGCCTGACGACCACACCGCCGGGACGATCTCCGGTGCCCAGGTGCGGTGTCGCCGCGTCCGCCCGTCCGCGCACTGGTGTTGCCGGACCGGTTGCCGCAGGCCGGGCCGCGGCCCCGCCGGGAGCACCGGCGGGGCGTCCACCACTCCCCTGCGTCGCCTTGAGCGGGTTGTGTGCTCGTGGCTCGATGTGCAGTTTGGCGACGGTGCGACTGGAGACCTCTTTTTAGTCAACACTGAAACTATCGAGCTGACCAAGCGTGCGTGCTTCGGGCTGGACGCGGTTCGACTACCTCACTGTCACCGACGCGACCCGAGACACTCGGGCGTGGTCGTCGACCTGGAGGTTCCGACCAGCTGCGCCATCGGTGCGCTGGACCCGGACGGCGACCGGGACGTTGGTGCAGCCGGGCACGTCGACCGCGGAGTCGCAGTTGTTCGGCCGGTTGGCGGTCACCACGGTCCCGTTGACCAACGTGACGTGCGCGTACAGGGTGTCGATGCCGCCGCCGGAGCCCGGCAACGGTGACAGACCCGCCCCCGCCTCGCCCGCGGCGTTGTTGGTGACCCTGGCGCGGGCGAGGGTGAGGGTCTCGCGGTACACGGCGACCCCTCCTCCGCTGCCGCCGAAACCGGCAAACCCGGCGTAGCCGCCGGGCCCCGCAGCGCCGGCGTCACCACCCCGGCCGGCCCGGTTGGCCGTGATCACGACACCGGTGACGGACGGGCTCAACGCCTGGCCCTCGCGGCCGCCCACGTCCACCCCACCGCCGGTACCACCGCTGCCGCCGTCCCCTCCCCCACCGCCGTCGACGCCACCGGATCCGCCCACGCCACCGTCGGCGGCAGCGTTCCCGCGGACGAGGCCGCCGCTGATCCGCAGCGCGGTGCCGGAGACGGTGTGCACGCCTCCGCCGAAGCCGCCCGAGCCGCCCCGGCCACCCGCCACCTGGCCGATGCCGTTGCCGCCGCGACCACCGGGGCCGCTGGAGTTGCCGGTGATCGTGCTGTCGGTGATGGTCAGCGGCACCGAGGTCGAGCCGTAGGAGGAAATGGCGCCGCCGGAACCACCGAGCCCACCGCGACCGGCGCGCGCGCTCGTGGCCGTCGCGTCCGCACCGGGCGCACCCGCGCCGGCGGCGTTGCCGGTCAGCACGCTGTCGCTGATGGTCAGCGGACCCCAGTTCTGGATGGCCCCGCCCGAGTCGCCCTGGTTCCCCTCCCCGTAGGAGTCAGTGCCGACCGCGTCCGGGGCATGGCCGCCGGTGAGCGTGACGTGGTCGAGGCTCAGGTCGCCCCAGTTGGAGATGAGCCGGAACCGCGGCGCGTTCGCGGCCCGGGCGATGGTGGCGCCGTTGCCGTGGATCGTGAGCTTCCCGGCGATGGCCGGCAGCCCGTCCTCCACCTCCGCCACCGCGGGCGCGGTGAGCGTGTAGACGCAGTTCGCCGCCAGGGACAAGGTGTCCGGGACAGCCGACGCGTTGGCCGCGGCGACGGCGGCGACCAGCGCGGACGGGTCGCAGGGCACGTCGGTCTCGGCGGCGACGGCCGGTGGTGCGATCAGGACGAGCGAGCCCACCGCGGTGACGGTGGTGGCGACGGGCACGAGGGAACGTCTCAGTAACTTGCTGTTCCGTGGCATCGAGCAGCCTTCCCGGAGCTGGTGGTGGGTTGAGTCGATCATGTTCCTTATATCGCGGAGCACGTGAGGACCGCTCTTTATTTTAGTCAACACTGAAGCTATAGATGCGAACATGACAGGACTTGCAGCCGCGCTTGCCCGTCGTTGGCCGATGTGTTGATCACGCCTCAGAATGGCGCTCATGCACAAGCCGAAGGTGTTCGTCGCGGGGCCGGTGTCGTGGAACCGACTGGTGTTGCTGGACCGGTTGCCGCAGGCCAGGCCGCACACCGTGTTCGCGACCGGCCACCGCGTGGCGGTCGGCGGCACGTCGGCGGGCAAGGCGCTGAACCTCGCCTCGCTCGGCGCTGACGTCACGCTGCGGACCGTCGTCGGCGACGACGAGGCCGGCCGGTCGGTGCTCGACGTGCTCGAACGGGCCGGGGTCGAGGTGATCGCCGAGGTGGTCGACACCGCCACCGAGCAGCACCTCAACCTGATGGACCCGCACGGCGGGCGCGTGTCGATCTACCTCGAACTCCCCCGGCTGCGCCAGGCCGAGCACGACGAACGCGCGCTGGCCGCGCTCGCGGCGGCCGACGCGGCGGTGATCGACCTCGCCGAGCACGCCCGCCCCCTGCTGTCCGCCGCCCGTGCGGCCGGCGTGCCGGTGTGGTGCGACCTGCACGACTACGACGGCGTCGCGGGGTTCCACCGCGACTTCCTCGACGCGGCCGACCGCGTCTTCCTCAACGACGACGCCTTCGCGAAGCGCGACGCGCTGCTGGTGTTCCTCAAGTCGCTCAGCAAGCCCGCGGTCGCCACGCTCGGCGCCGAGGGCGCGCTGGCCGTGGGGGGGGGCGCCGGCCACCCCCAGCCCCCCCCGCCGGGCGGGGGGAGGGTGGGGACCAAACCCGCCGCGGCCGCCGGCTTATCCGGCGGGCAGGTGGCC
>NZ_JBEOVG010000147.1:0-13863 GCF_040295345.1 Actinosynnema sp. NPDC002837 | reverse complement strand
GTCACCGGCACGACCGGTGACGCGGGCGGTTCGCCGTCAGGCGAAGGCCGTGGCGAGCTCGCGGATGACGTCGAGCCGGGTCGGGTCCTCGAAGCTGATGGACAGCTCCTGGATCCCGACCGCCTCGTACGCGGCGATGCGCTCCCGGATCGTGTCGATCGTGCCGATCAGGCCGTACTCGCCGAGGTCGCCGGGGTAGTTGTCGGGCGCCCACACCGGGATCGCGGCGCGGGCCTCGGCGTCGGTGTCGCGGATGATGCAGTGGGTCGTGGTCGTCTTCCAGATGTGGTCGTAGTCGCGGCCCAGGTCCTCGCAGTGCTTGCGGAGGATGTCGAGCTTGCGCCGGATGCCGTCCGGTGACTCGATGACGTTGCAGGCGTCGGCGAACTCGGCGACGATCTTGAGCGTCACCTTCTCGCCGGAACCCGCGATCAGCATCGGGATGTGCGGCGACTGCACGCCCTTCGGCTGGTTGATCGCGCCGTTGACCTGGTAGTACTTGCCCTCGAAGGTCGCCTCGTCCTCCGTCCACATGCGGTGGATCACCTGGACGGCCTCGCGGAGCTGGCGCAGGCGCTCGCCGGGGGTGCCGTACTCGTAGCCGTAGCCGACGTAGTCCGCCTCGTACCACCCGGCGCCGATGCCGAACGTGAGCCGCCCGCCGGAGATGACGTCCACAGTGGACGCCATCTTGGCCTGCAGCGCGGGGTTGCGGTAGTTGTTGCCGGTCACCAGCGGTCCGAGCCGGACGTTCTCGGTCTCCCTGGCCAGTGCGGTGAGCGTGGACCAGACCTCGAAGAAGGTCTCCTGCGACGGCGGCACGGTGTGGAAGTGGTCCGGCGCCCACAGCGAGTGGTACCCGCTGTCGTCGGCGGCCTTCGCGATCCGGACGATCGTCTCGAAGGCCTCCGCCGGGTCCGGGATACCCGCCAGGTCGTGGCCGAAGCCGGTGGGAAGGAACAGGCTGTACTTCATGCTCACGGCCTCCTGTGGTCAACGCACGGCGTGCGGACATCCGACCGGGGGAAGAGCAAGCAGCCCCCGGGAGTTGAGACCGGCCAGGAGGCCGAAAAGAACCGCGCTCGCGGTGCGGGAAGACGAATCAGGCCGGCGCGGTGGCGGGCAGCCCGAACTTCGCCACCAGGCCCGGGTCGACGAACAGCACGATCCTCGCGATCCCGTCGGCGGCCAGCGTGAGCACGGCGATCCCGAACGCCCGTCGCACGCCGTCCTCGTCCCGCCGGTACACCGCGGTCCCGGGCTGGCCGTTCGCCTCGACCGGCAGCAGGCGCCACTCGCCGGGCGTGCCGATGGCGTGCCGGGCGATGAACGGCGCGCACGTGCGCTTGCCGGCGAACCACGTCGCGCTCGGCACGGTCTCCAGGCGGGCGTCGGCGCGCAGCAGCCGTTCGAGCGCGGCGGCGTCGGACTCCTCGAAGGCCTTGATGTACTGGTCCACCAAGGCCCGGATCTCCGGCTCGTCGGGCTCGGTGACCCGGTCCATGTCGGCCGAGACCTCCTCCAACCGCGCCCGCGCGCGTTGCAGCATGCTCTTGACCGCCGTCGTGGTCGTGTCGAGCATCTCGGCGACCTCGCTGGCCGGGAACGCGAGGACGTCCCGCAGCAGCAGCACGGCCCGCTGCCGACCCGGCAGGTACTGCAGGCTCGCCACCAGCGCCAACCGCAGGCTCTCCCGCTCGCTCACGATCACCGCCGGGTCACCGGCCTCGCGGGCGCCGTCGTGGCCCCAGGCGGCGGAGGTGGAGATCGGCTCGAGCCACAGCACCCCCGGAGCGGCCGGGACCTGCGGCGTGTCCGGGTCGCCCGCCGGGCCGCCCAGGCCGGACGGCAGCATCCGCCTGCTGCGCTGCTGCAACGCCGTCAGGCTCGCGTTCGTCGCGATCCGGTACAGCCAGGCGCGCACCGACGAACGGCCCTCGAACCCGCCGTAGGACCGCCACGCCCGCAGGTACGTCTCCTGGACCACGTCCTCGGCGTCGTCGACCGAGCCGAGCATCCGGTAGCAGTGCGCCAGCAGTTCGCCCCGGTAGCTCTCGGTGTCACTGGCGAACTGCGTGTTGTCGGGCATTCAGCCTCCCGTGCGTGGCCGCCGACGCCCTTGACCCCGGCGGCGGCGCTGCGGTCGGCGGTCATGTGGGACGCTTCTAGGTGCACACGGTACTCGCTGGGTGACGCTCGCGAGGGCGGCCCGACGATCGCGCCCGCTCACCTCGGGCGACGCCTGGGGCCGTGCCGGGACGGTCGCGGCGGGTGTCCGCACAAGGGCGGAGGCCGGGGCGAGGCCCGCTGTCGGCGCGTGGGACGGGTGCCGGCACGAGGCCTGTTATTCGCACGATTGCAGCTGCCTGCGCAAGGCCCCGCTTTCGGCAGGTGGGCAGTCTCTGGTGCAAGGCCTCTGCTGTCGGCGCGTGGGGCGGGTGCCGGCGCAAGGTCTGTCATCAGCGCAACTGGGGTCCGCCGCCAGGTCCCCTGTCAGCGCAACGGCGGGTGCCGCGGCCAGGTCCCGCTGGTGGCGCGAGGGTAGGTGCCGCCGTCAGGCTCAGCTGGCGGTGCGAGGGCGGGTGGCGGTGCGAGGCCAAACTGTCGGCGCAAGGGGCGGCTATCAGCCGCGAGGGCGGGTGTCTGTGAGAGGCGAACACCCGCGTGCCCGGACCTGCGGTCTCGCCGTGGCCGGCCCCGCCGTGGCCCGGCCTGTCGCCGTGAGCCGGTGTCGCCGTGGGGTCGGTCTCGCCGGCCGATCCGCGGCCCGCCTGCGGAGCGCAACGGCGCCGCAGGCGGTGCGGCCGGGCGTCGGGGCGCCCTGGGCCGACTGCCGCTGATCAGCGAGCTGCGATCACTTGATGAACTCCGACGCGTAGCTGCGCAGCAGGTCGTGGTCGAACGGGTTCAGGAACGACACGGCCAGCTCCTGCACGCCGGCCTCCTCGTAGGCGGCGATCCGCTGGTGGATGGTCTCCACCGTGCCGACCAGGCCGTACTCGGCGACGTTGCCGGGGTAGATGGCGCCCATGAACGGCGGGGTGGCGGCAACGGCCTCCTCGTCGGTGTCGGCGATGATGCACAGCGTGGAGGTCGTCTTCGTGATCGCGTCGTAGTCGCGACCGACGGTCTCGCAGTGCTCCTTGAGGATGCCGAACTTGCGCTTGAGGCCCTCGGGGCTCTCGATGACGTTGCAGGCGTCCGCGAACTCGGCGACGATCTTGAGCGTCACCTTCTCGCCGCCACCGGCCACCATCATCGGGATGTGCGGCGACTGCAGGCCCTTGGGCTGGTTGATCGCGCCCTTGATCTGGTAGTACTTGCCCTCGAAGGTCGCCTCGTCCTCGGTCCACATGGCGCGGATGACCTGCACGGCCTCGCGCAGCCGGCGCAGGCGCTCACCGGCGTCGTGGAAGTCGTAGCCGTACCCGACGTAGTCCGGCTCGTACCAGCCCGAGCCGATGCCCATGGTGAACCGGCCGCCGGAGATGACGTCCGCGGTCGAGGCCATCTTGGCCTGCAACGCCGGGTTGCGGTAGCTGTTGCCGGTCACCATGTGGCCGAGCCGCACCCGCTGCGTCTCCCGGGCCAACGCCGTCAGCACCGACCACGACTCGAACAGGAACGCCTGCGAGGCCGGGACGGGGACGAAGTGGTCCGGCACCCAGGCCGCCTCGTAGCCGGCCTCGTCGATGGTCTTGGCGACACCGACCAGCGCCTCGAACGCCTCGGCCGGGTCGGTGAAACCCGCCAGGTCGTTGGTGAACCCGGTGGGCAGGAACGTGCTGTGTTTGATGGCCATCCTAGCTCTTTCCTCGTGGTGCGATCGGGCCGCGTCGGCCTGGCGGCGCGCGACGTCGAGCGGTGTTCTGGAGTAGAGACCGCGCGGTGGGCCGAAAGGAATCGCGCATCCCGTACGCCCCTCGGTATTCGCCCACGACGTGGAATATCGGCCCGCCGATCGGGTGCCCCGCAGGCCGGCGCTTGACAGCCGTCCCCCGGACGGGGGAAATGTGATGCGCGCCCACGCGGAATTCCCGGCTCGGCGCGGGTTCCCGCGTCCACCCGCTCGGCTCGCGCCCACCTTCACCCAGCACCGGACGAGGAAGCAGGCCCGTGATGCCCGAACTGCCCCTGACCCTGACCGACGCCGCGGCTGCACTGCGCTCCGGCGAGGTCACCAGCCTGGAGCTGACCGAGGCGGCCATCGCGGCCGCCGAGAGAGCCGACGACGCGCTCGGCGTGTTCCTGTCCCGCTTCGACGACGAGGCCCGCCGGGCCGCCCGACGCGCGGACGACGAACTGGCCGCCGGCACCGACCGCGGGCCGCTGCACGGGATCCCGATGGGCATCAAGGACATCATGCCCACGGTCGAGGGCCCGACCACGTCGCAGAGCCTGGTGTTCGACCGCGACTGGGGCGACGGCCACGAGGGGCCGGTCATCGCGCGGCTGCGCGCGGCGGGCGCGGTGATCAGCGGCAAGACGACCACGATGGAGTTCGCGCTCGGCCTGCCCGACCAGGACAAGCCGTTCCCGCTGCCCCGCAACCCCTGGGACCTCTCGACCTGGGCCGGCGGGTCGAGCTCGGGCAGCGCGAGCGGGGTCGCCGCGGGCATGTTCTACGCGGGCATGGGCACCGACACCGCGGGCGGCATCCGCATGGCGGCGGCGTTCAACGGGGTCAGCGGGCTGATGCCGACCTTCGGCCGGGTGCCGAAGTCCGGCTGCCTGCCGCTCGGCTACAGCCTCGACCACATCGGCATGATCGGCCGCTCGGCGCGGGACTGCGCGGTGGTGCTCGCCGCCGTGGCGGGCCGGGACGAGAGCGACCCGGACTCGGTGGACGCGCCCTTCGCCGTGCCCGAGCAGCTCGACCACGACCTGTCGGGGCTGCGCATCGGCGTCGTCCGGGACGGGCATTTCCCCGACCACGGCGATCCCGCCACGGCCACCGCGTTCGAGGCGGCGCTGGCCCGGTTCGAGGAGGCCGGGGCGGAGCTGGTGGAGGTGTCGCTGCCGTACCGGGCCGAGGTGATGACGGTCCACCAGATCACGATGACCAGCGAAGGCCTCGCCTACCACCGGCCGGACCTGCACAAGCGGTGGGACGACTACTTCGCCGCCACCCGGTGGATGCTCGCGCAGGGCGCGCTGGTGTCGGGCGCGGACTACGTGCAGGCGCAGCGGGTGCGTCGGGTCGCCCAGCACGCGGTGGCCGAGCTGTTCGGCACGGTGGACCTGGTCGTGTGCCCCACGGCGTCGATGGGCGCGCCCTCCTACGCCGACCTGTCCGGCGACATCACCGCGCTCGGCGCGCTGATCCACACCGGCTACTGGGACTGCATCGGCAACCCGGTGCTGGCCGTGCCGATGGGTTTCACCGCCTCGGGGCTGCCGCTGTCGCTCCAGATCGCCGCGCCGGCGTTCGGCGAGGCGACGGCCGTGCGTGCGGGCGAGGCGTTCCAGGCGATCACCGACTGGCACCTGCGGGTGCCGGGGCTCGACCCGGGTACCGAGGTCGAGCCGCCGGCGCCGGGCGCCATGCCCGCCGCCGATCCCGCCGAGCTCGCCGCGGTGCGCGTGCTGTTCTCGGGCGCGACGCTGGCGCCGGCCGAGGGTGAGCTCCAGGCCTTCGCCCTCGGCTACCCGGACGTGCGGACTGCCGTAGCGGCCCTGTACGCGGTGCCGGAGGCCCGTTACGCCGATCCCGCGCTGCGCTTCGTGGCGGGTGGCAGGATCGTCGACTGGCGGAGGTGACGTCGGCCGGGAGTCGCGACCACGGTAATTCCGCGCAACCGGGAATTACTTCGGTGCGGCAATTTAGAAGTAGGCCGCGCGATGCCGAAGTCAAGACTATGGAGTCACGGGTCCGGCCACCAGGCCGGGCAGCTCAGCCGGATTCCAGGGGGTTCCCCAAATGACTGTCCAGGAAACTACGGGTGTGCGGGAAGTGATCGACGGTATCGCGAAGGCGTGGGCGAACAACGACCCCGACGCGTTCGCGGACCTGTACTCGGCGGACGCCAGCATGATCCTCTCGGGCGACCGCTACCTCAGCGGGCGCGAGGTCATCCGCGAGGTCGTGACGCAGCAGTTCAAGTCGGCCCACTCCGGGACGACCCTCCTGCAGAACATCGTGGACGTGCGGTCGATCGGCGAGGACGTGGCCGTGGCGATCACCGAGGGCGGCGTGCTGGCCCCCGGCGAGAACGTCCCGTCCGACGAGCGCTCCATCCGCGCGACGTGGGTGCTGCGCAAGGACAGCGACGGCTGGCTGATCGCGGCCTACCAGAACACCCGCACCTCCGAAGCCGCGCTGCCCGGCCTGTAGCCGACAGCCTCACCATCCCCCTGGCCGGCGTGCCGGGTGGTCCACGTCGTCGCACGACATCGGAAGCCTCGTGAGCCGTAGCGGTCGGAGGCGTTGAGGAGGATCAGGGTCATGGCCGCTGTGCAAGTCGGCATCGCGTTGCCGGTCCGGGAGACGGCGATATTGGGCTACCCCGACGCCGGCCCGCTGATGAAAATGGCCCAGCAGGTTGAGGAACTCGGTTTCGACTCGGTCTGGGTCGGCGATTCGTTCGTCGCCCGGCACCGGCTCGAGCCGCTCACCCTGCTGGCCGCCATCGCGATGCTCACCAACCGGGTCACGATCGGCACGGCGGCGCTGACCGCGGTGCTGCGCGACCCGCTCTACCTGTCCCACATCCTGGTGACGCTCGACCAGCTCGCCGGGGATCGGCTGCGGATCGCGCTCGGCACCGGGTTCCCGTTGCCCGCCAAGGAGGAGCTGGACGCGGTCACCACGACCTACGGCCAGCGGGCGGGTCGGATGGACGAGGCGGTCGAGTTCTGGAAGCGCCACTGGAGCGGCCGGGACGGCGACTTCGTCGGCAAGTACGTCGACCTGTCCGAGCTGGTCAACCAGTCGCCGCCGACCACGCCCGGTGGGCCGCGGATCTGGTTGGCCAGCAACGGGAAGCCGCGCGCGGTCGCCCGTGCCGGTGCGCAGTACGACGGGTGGCTGCCGGTCCGGATCGAGCCCGACGAGTACCGGAAGTCGCTGCGCGCGATCCGGGACACGGCGGAGGCCGCCGGCCGCGACCCCGGCGACATCGAGCCGGCGCTGTACGTCACCGTCAACATCAGCGACGACCCGGCCGAGGCGCTCGCGGGTCTCGAGGACTACACCGACCGGTACAACAACATGCCCATCGAACCCCTGCGGGCCTACCAGCTCTACTACGGGGGTTCCGCCGCGGACTTCACCGACTGGCTGGCGGAGTACGTCGAGGCGG
Source organism: Actinosynnema sp. NPDC002837 (assembly GCF_040295345.1). Taxonomy (NCBI): domain Bacteria; kingdom Bacillati; phylum Actinomycetota; class Actinomycetes; order Pseudonocardiales; family Pseudonocardiaceae; genus Actinosynnema; species Actinosynnema sp. NPDC002837. The sequence goes on along the minus strand of NZ_JBEOVG010000147.1, from coordinate 6,562 downwards.
GTGCGCGGCACATCGTGCTGCGGATGGGTTCCTTCGACCACTACGAGCGCAACGTCCGGGCGATCGCGGACGGCGTCATGCCGGGCCTGCACGCCATGAAGGTCGACTGAGATCGGGAGAGCGATGCGTTTCGCGGGCAAAGTGGCGCTGGTGACCGGTGGCGGCACCGGCATCGGCAGGGCGACGGCGGAGGCCTTCGCCGCGGAGGGCGCGACGGTGGTCGTGGCGGGCCTCGACGAGGAACCGCTGCGGCAGACCGCGAAGGCGATCGAGGCGGCCGGCGGCGAGGCCAGCTGGATCGTCCTCGACGTCACCGACGAGGCGGCCGTCGCGGAGATGGTCGCGACGACCGCGCAGCGGCACGGCGGGCTGGACGTCGCGTTCAACAACGCCGGCGTCATGGTGGGCGGCCGGGTCGCCGACCTGGACGCGGGTGACTGGGCGAGGGCCCTGTCGGTGGCGACCGGCACCTGGCTGTCGATGAAGCACGAGATCGGCTTCATGCGGGAGCACGGCGGCGGCGCCATCGTCAACATCTCCTCGATCATCGGCCCGCACAAGAGCATTCCCGGCACCGGCGGCTACGCGGCGGCCAAGGCCGCGATCACCGCCCTGACCAAGACCGCCGCGCTGGAGCACATCCGCGACGGCATCCGGATCAACGCGGTCAGCCCCGGCCCGATCGCCACACCGCTGTCGCTGATCCGCGGCGAAACCGAGGCCCAGCAGGCCGAGCGGATGAAGACGACCCTGCCGATCGGCCGGATCGGGGCCGTCGAGGAGGTCGCGCGCGCCGTGCTGTGGCTGGCGTCGCCGGACTCCTCGTTCACCGTCGGCGCCGACCTCGTCCTCGACGGCGGCGCGACCGCTTGAGCTCAACGACAGGAGAGACATGATTCTGGTGGTGGGAGCGACGGGCGTCGTCGGGCGCGAGGTCGTCGCGCAGTTGGTCGAGGCCGGGCAGGAGGTGCGGGCGCTGGTCCGCGACCCCGGTCGCGACCACGGGTTCGGCGGCGAGGTGAAGGTCGTCACCGGCGACCTCGGCTCGGTGGCGACCCTGACCGACGCCCTGACCGGCGTGGACAGCGCGTTCCTGCTCAGCGGCGGCGGGCCGGAGACGCCCCTGCACGACGCGAACTTCGCCGCCGCGGCGGCCCAGGCCGGTGTCCGCCACGTGGTCAAGCTGTCGATCATCGGCGCCGAGTACGGGTTCACCGACCTGGTCAGCACCTGGCACCTGGCCGGTGAACGGGCCGTCCGCCAGATCGGGCTGTGGCCCAACGGTCCGCAGTGGACGTTCCTGAGGCCGGGCGAGTTCAGCTCCAACGCGCGGCTGTGGGCCGTGCCGGTCCGGGAGCGCGGCGCGGTGTTCTGGTCGCAAGTGGACGTCAAGGTGGCCGTCATCGACCCGCGCGACGTGGCTGCCGCGGCCGTCACGGCGCTCACCACGCCGGGTCACGAGGGCAAGACCTACCGGATCGGCGGTCCGCGGGCGCTCGACGTCCGCGAACGGGTCGACATCCTCGCCGCGGCGCTGGGCAAGCCCCTCAAGCTGATCGAGGTGCCGATCGCCGACGTGGCGGACGCGGCGGCCAGGGCGGGGCGGCAGAAGCTCGTCGTGGAGACCACGATGGGCAACCTGGGTCGGCCGGAGTTCCAGGAGAAGGCGTCCCAGGTGCTCCCGACGTTCCAGGAGCTGGTGGGCCGCCCGCCGCGCACCTTCGAGGAGTGGGTGAACGACCACGTGGGTCTGTTCCGCTGAGTTCCGGCGTGCGCGGCGCTGCACCGCGCACGCCCCGACCCGAGCGGAAGCGGTGTGCCTGTCCTCGGGCACACCGCTTCCGCGTTCGTCGGCCGGAGCCTCTCCTCAGCTCGGCAGCCGGATCGACTGCTGGTGGTTGAAGACGTTGCGCGGGTCCCAGGTCTTCTTGGCCCTCTGGAGCCGCGGGTAGTTCCCCTTGTAGTACAGGTCGTGCCACGGGACGGACGACCTGTTCCACGTCGGGTCGCCGAGATCGGTGTCGGGGTAGTTGATGTAGCAGCCGTCACTGCGGCCGTTGGGCACCGGAACGCCGCCGGTGTCGGCGAAGACCGCGCCGTAGAAGTTGCGCAGCCACGTCCGGAACTTGGTGTCGTCGGCCGGGTTCGGCCAGTGGGTGATCCACAGCAGCTGGTAGGCGGAGTCGCGGTGGGAGTGCGCGGTCGTGTCGGGCGCGATGGCGTTGACCGCGCCGCCGTAGGAGGACAGCCCGACGCTGATCGCGGTGGTGTCCATGCCCGGCGCGGTCAGGTAGGTGTAGAACGCGTCGATCTGGGCATCGGTGAACGTGGTCCGCATGTACGCCGACTTGTAGTCCGCGCGCAAGGTGGGGTCGTTGAACGAGATGACGGCCTTGCCGACGTACTTCGTCGCCTGCAACCACGGCAGGGTGCGGGTTCCGCCACCCGAGGGCCCGACCCCGTTGAGCACGGTCCGCAGGTAGTCGTCCAGGATGGCCTGCGCGTTCGGCGCGGCGGCGTCCACCTGGGTCAGCAGCCCGAGGAAACCCTTCGACTGGTGGTTGAGGGTGATCTCGGCGTGCAGCACGCTGCCGGGGCTGTTGGGCGCGCTGTTGGCCACGTGCCACGTGCCGAAGTTCCGCAGCAGGTTGGCCAGCCCCGTCTTGGTCAGGCTCGCCCACGGGATGCCGATCTCGCTGAGCAGCACCTTCGCGGGCGGTCGGGGCAGGATCTTCGCGGGTTCGGTCGCCGTGACGCCGGGGGAGCGGAACAGGTAGCGCGTGACGACGCCGAAGTTCCCGCCTCCGCCGCCGGTGTGCGCCCACCACAGCTCGCGGTTGGGGTCGGTCGGCTCCCGGGTGGCGGTGACCGTGGTCGCCTTGCCGTCCGCGCCGACCACGACCACTTCCACCCCGTAGAGGTGGTCCACGATCAGGCCGTGGCGCCGGCACAGCATCCCCCAGCCGCCGCCGACGATGTGCCCGCCCATCCCCACCGAGTGGCAGATGCCGCCGGGCACCGTCACCCCCCAGGCGTGGTAGAGCTTCTCGTAGGCGTCGAGCAGGGTCGCGCCGGACTCGATGGCGACGGCGTTGTACCGGGAGTCGTAGTACACGGCGTCGAGGTTGGAGACGTCGAGCACGACCTTCACCGTGGGCTCGAACGGGAATCCCTCGAGGCAGTGGCCGCCGCTGATGACGCTGATCCGCTTGCCGGCGTCCACCGCCGCCTGCACGGCGGGCGCGACCTGGGAGGCCGCGCCGACGACCCGCACCATCTCGGGTTGTCCGATGAACCGCTGGTTGAGCTGCCTGCGGACCAGGTCGGCGTAGTGGGGATCGCCCGGCAGGACGGTGGCCGCGTCGATCGTCGTGCGGGAGCCCAACTCGGTCTCCGCCGTCGCGGTGGCGGTGCCGAGCACCGGCGCAGCGGTGATCGCGACGGCCGCCGAGCCCTTGAAGAGGCGACGGCGGGAGAGTCTGTTGGACGGTAACTCAGCGTTACGTTCGTGGGGCATCCAGTAGTCCTTTCTCACTGCTTCATAACCCGATAGGAGCATCGGATCGAGAAAAGGAGCACGGATAGCGAACTTTACGCCTCGGGAGTAATAAATGTTACCCGCGAGTATGTGGTCGGAATCACACCCTCAACGGTGCGGTATTTCGTATTCGTCGAAATCTTTTCCGGTAATTCGGGCATGCCGAATCCACGCCCTCCCGGAAATCGGAAGGCGTGGATTCGGTGTGAGTTCTCGTCAGTCGAGGGTGCCGAGCGCCGCCAGGATGTCGGTGGTCTCGGTGCGGGTGGTGTAGTCGGGCTGGATGTCGATCCACCGCAGCACGTGGTCGCGGTCGACCAGGAGCACCGCGGGCATCGGCAGGTTGGTGGAGCCGTCGCTGTTCAGCTTCGTCACGTCGTTGCCGAGCCGGACCAGGGTCGCCAGCGCGTCGGCGGTCGGCGTGGTGGCGAAGCCCAGCTCGGTGGCCAGCTTGTTGCCCGGGTCGGACAGCACGGGGAACGTCAGCGAGTTCTTGTCCCGCGTCGCGGCGGTGCCCTCGGGCTTCTGCGGGCTGAGGCCGATCAGGGCGATCCCCCGCTCGGCGAGCACCGGCAGCAACTCGGCCTCGTAGGCGTTCAGCGCCATGTTGCAGTACGGGCCCCAGGCGCCGCGGAACGTGACGATCACGGCGGGGCGGCCGTCGGCCACCTCGTACAGCGACGTCGCTTCCCCGTCCGCGTCCAGCAGTGCCACGTCGGGCACCTTCGCGCCCGGCTTCGCGGCCCCTGCCGGCACGCCCGCGGCCCTGAGCTGGGCCTGTTCGGCTTCGAACGGGGTGAGCAGGCCTTCCGGCGCCTGGCTGGTCATGGAGGCCGTCAGCGCTGCGCTCCGGGCGACGAGCGACTGGGTGTTCATGTGGTTCTCCTCGGTTCGGGTCCATCGGAGGCCCTGGCGGCACGGCCCGAGTCGGTCCGGGCACCGCCGGGGCGCTCCGATCTAGAGACCCGGTACCGGGCGCAAAGGGATCGCTTGTGGCGAGCACGACGTGGACACGCCGATTCCTGTCCGGCCTCGCCGGGGTCATAGGTGACGACGGAGCGACCGTCCGAGACCGACGAGGGGTGCCTGTATGACCGTGGACATCTCGATCGCCCCGCCGGATCCGACGCCGAGTGGGTCGTCGATGCGACGTGCGTTGCGCCGTGCCGCCGATGGTGCGGTGTTGGACGTGACCGAGGCCGCGGTGCTGTTGCACGCGCGTGGTGAGGACCTGGAGGCGTTGCTGCGGGCCGCGGGTCGGGTGCGCGACGCGCATCTGGTGGCGGAGGGTCGGCCGGGGGTGGTGACCTACAGCCGCAACGCGTTCATCCCGTTGACGCGGTTGTGTCGGGACCGGTGTCATTACTGCACGTTCGCCACGGTGCCGCACAAGCTGCCGGCGGCGTTCCTGGAGCGCGACGAGGTGTTGGAGATCGCGCGTGCGGCGGCGGCGCAGGGCTGCAAGGAGGCCCTGTTCACGTTGGGCGACCGGCCGGAGGAGCGGTGGCCGCAGGCCAAGGAGTGGCTGGAGGCCCGCGGCTACTCCTCCACCCTGGACTATGTGCGGGCGTGTGCGATCGCGGTGTTGGAGGAGACCGGGCTGCTGCCGCACCTGAACCCGGGCGTGCTGAGCTGGGAGGAGTTGCAGCGGCTGCGTCCGGTGGCGGCGAGCATGGGCATGATGCTGGAGACCACGGCGGAGCGGTTGTGGTCGGAGAAGGGCGGCCCGCACTACGGCAGCCCGGACAAGGAGCCCGCGGTCCGGTTGCGGGTGCTCACGGACGCGGGTCGGGTGAACGTGCCGTTCACCACGGGGATTCTGATCGGGATCGGTGAGACGATCACCGAGCGCGCGGAGTCGTTGTTGGCGATGCGGGGGATCGCGCGGCAGTACGGGCACATCCAGGAAGTGATCATCCAGAACTTCCGGGCCAAGCCGGACACCGCGATGCGCGGCATGCCGGATGCGGACCTGCACGAACTGGCCGCCACGATCGCGGTGGCGCGGCTGGTGATGCCCTCGTCCACCAGCGTGCAGGCTCCGCCGAACCTGGTCGGCGAGGAGTTCGCGTTGATGTTGCGGGCGGGGATCGATGACTGGGGTGGTGTGTCGCCGGTGACCCCGGATCACGTCAACCCCGAACGCCCCTGGCCCCACGTCGACACCCTGGCTGAACACACCCGCGCAGCGGGCTTCGACCTCCAGGAACGCCTCGCCGTCTACCCCCGCTACGTGACCGCGACGGCCGGTCAGTGGATCGACACCCGGCTCACCGCGCACGTCTCCGCCCTGTCCCGCGCGGACGGTCTGGCCGACCCCGACGCCCCGGTCGTGGGTCGGGAGTGGCAGGAGCCCGACGGTGGTCTGGACACCTACGGCCGCGCGGACCTCAACACCGCCATCGACACCGAGGGTCGTACCGAGGACCGGCGTGGCGACTTCGACAGCGTGTACGGCGACTGGGCGTCGTTGACGGTGCCCAAGGCGATCGAACGGTTGCCCGAGGACACCGCCCGCGCCCTCCGTCTCGCCGCGGACAACCCGGCCGGGATCCTGGAGGACACCGACGCGGCGATGGCGCTGCTGACGGCCGACGGTCCGGCGCTGGAGACGATGACCCGGCTTGCGGACGAGTTGCGTGCCGAGGTGGTCGGCGACGATGTCACGTATGTGGTGAACCGGAACATCAACTTTTCGAATGTCTGTTATGTCGGGTGTCGGTTCTGTGCGTTCGCGCAGCGTGAGCGGGACGCGGACGCGTTCCGGCTCTCGATCGCCGAGGTGGCCGACCGGGCGCAGGAGGCGTGGGACGCGGGCGCGACCGAGGTCTGCATGCAGGGCGGCATCGACCCGAAACTCCCGGTCACCTACTACGCCGACGTCGTCCGCGCGATCAAGACCCGCGTCCCCGGCATGCACGTGCACGCCTTCAGCCCGATGGAGATCGTCGCCGCCGCCACCAAAGCCGGCGTCAGCGTCCGCGAATGGCTCACCGAACTGCGCGCCGCCGGCCTGGACACCAT
>NZ_JBEOVG010000146.1:0-14671 GCF_040295345.1 Actinosynnema sp. NPDC002837 | reverse complement strand
CACAAAACAATATAAACCCTCACACCTTATTTTATTTTGTTGTTTTGGTTTTTTGTGTTGTGGCGTGTCGTCTTCCGCTGGGGGGGGGGGGTGTGGGGGGGGGTGCCCCACCACCCCCCGCCTGCGCTCGGACCGCCGGTCAGCCGACCCGGTACGCGCGGATCACGGTCTGCTCCACGGCGTTGCCGTCCGCGTCCGAGGCCTTGGCGCGCAAGGACGCGAACGCGCCGGCCGGGTTGGTGACGGTCGCCGTCCACCGCGCGCCGTCACGGCTGAGCGGAACGGTCGCCCAACTGGCGCCGTCGTCGAATGAGACCTCCAGCTCCAACGACTTCGTGTCGGGCGCCTTGTCCTGCCTGGTCACCGTGACCGGGAAGGAGAACTGCCCACCCGGCGCGACGTTGTGCAGGTCGACGGCGGGCGCGAAGCCCACCGAGAGCAGCGGGAGCGCCCCGCCCGGTCCCTGCCGGAACCCGGAGCGGAACGTCCAGCTGCCGCTGACCTTCGTGGACAGCGGCCACCACGGCTGGTTCTCGCGGCTGACGTCGGCGGTCAACCGGTACGAGCTCTCGTCACGGGGCGCGACGAACACCCCGCGTCCCGGCTGGTCCTGCGTGCCGACGAGCACGCCGTCGCGGTACAGCGCGGTCGAGCCCTTGTCGTAGCCGAAGAACGGCTCGGCCGCCCTCGCGTGCCCGGCGGCGTCGGTGAAGAACGGCACCGTGACGTCCAGCAGGTCGCCGGTGCGCCAGGCCCACGGGTGGTTCTCACCCAGCTCGTTGGTGGTCGTGCCGGTGAACCCGGGCGCGGCCACCGCCGCGTTCCACTGCATCCGGTAGGTCTTGCCGCGCTCCAGGGTGGCCCGTTCGTAGCCGGTGCCCGCCGCGGCCCACCAGCCTCCCACCCCGATGCGCCACTTGCCCGGCGTGAAGTGCTCGACGCGTTCGGCGTTCGGGACCCCGGCCAGACTCCACTGCGTGCTGATCTCGCCGTCGAGCCCTTCCACCGAGGCCGAGGTGATCGGCGGTTCCTCCTCGGTGCCGCCGTGGTAGAGCATGTGCACCGCGGCGAGGTCGGCGGTCTTGGCCACCGTGGTCAGCTGCCGCGGCAGCTGACCCGGTGACGGGTAGGCCAGTTCGTAGCGGTAGGCGCTGCTGGACCGGGCGGTGACGGCCGTCATCACCCCGCCCGCCTTGACCAGGTCGGCGTACCGCCTGCCCGGCTCGTCGTACAGCCGCAACGTCGGCAGCACGGCCGGGAAGTCCTCGGCCGACCGGTTCGCCGTCGCCGCCTCCTCCAGCACGCCGACCGCCACCGCCTTGCCGCCCACGTCCTTGACGGCCCGGATGCGCGCGTAGACCTCGTCGTAGGTCATCTCACCGGGCAGCTCCAGCACCACGAGCTTGTCCTTGGCGTCGACGCCGGCCAGGTCCTCGGGCGTGCCCTGTCCACCGTGGACGGTCGCCAGCCGTTGGCTGCCACTGGGCTCCGGCGACCCGCGGAGCCAGCCGGCGGGCAGTTCGAAGCGCTGCGGTCCCTCGGCGTACACCTCCAGGTCGGGTTCCTCCAGCCGGAGGTTGTCCGCGTAGCCGAACCAGGGCACGGGCCACCGCTCCTCCGACTGCGCGTACAGCTCGGTGAACCGGGGGTCGGCCAGGTAGGAGAAGCCCGTCGGGTACTCGGGGCGGTCGGTGATCGAGAAGCGGAACTGCGAGTTCCACACGCCGCCGCGCGCCGCGGGCTGGTCGGTGGTGTGCGAGACCCGCCGGCCCTTGCGCAGGTCGAAGTTCACGGTCGTGGTGCGCGAGACCCGCACGTCGGGGTCGACGAAGGTGCTCTCCAGGGGCAGCGCGCCCGGCCTGGGCGTGCTCGCGGCGCCGACGACCGAGTACCTGCCCGCAGGGACCCGCAGCGTCTCCCCGAGAGGGCCGAACCACACGTCGCCGCTGTCGAGGTCGACCACCAGCGCGACGGAGTTGTCCTGAGGTCCGGGCGCGGCGCCGTCGCGGTTCTTCACCGCCACGGTCAGGTCGTGCATCTCCGGCTCGTCGTGGACGCCGACCGGCGTGCGCAGCCGGATCGCGCCGTCCGCCGAGGTCGCGGTGAGCAGGCCGCCGTACACGCCGGGCCTGCCCGACCGCGGCGTCAACGTCAGCGTGACGTCCGCCTTGCCCCCGGCCGGGATCGTCACCGAGGGCGCGGGCAGCACGGCCAGCCCGGCCGGGGGAGCCTGCCCCTGCGCGTCGGCCAGCTTGACGTCCAGGCCCAGGGTGATCGGCGCGTCGGTGGGGTTGGTGTAGGTCACCGCACGTGCGTCCGGTCGGGTGGTGGGCCACTTCAAGTAGGAGTTGACCGTGGCCGGCGCGACCTGGACGTCCTGCGCGGTCGCCCTGGCCACGTCGACCAGACCGCCGCCGACCGCGTACACGCCCGCGTCCGCCACCGGCGCCGCCGTGCCGACCAGCGCCGCCTTGATCCGGTCACCGGTCCAATCGGGGTGCTGCTGGGCCAGGATCGCCGCCGCGCCGGCGGTGTGCGGCGTGGCCATCGACGTGCCGGACAGCTTGGTGTAGTGCTCGTCCACCGGTTCGCCGATGCGTGCGTCCGCGGCCTTCGCCGCGACGATGTCCGAGCCGGGAGCGGCGATCTCCGGCTTGACCGCGGCGTCGGTCAGCCGCGGACCGCGGCTGGAGAAGTCCGACAGCGCCCCGGACTTGGTGACGCTGCCGACCGCGAGCGCCGCGTCGGCCGCCGCCGGGCTGCCGACCGCCTCGTCCCTGCCCCAGTTCCCGGCCGCCACCACGAACAGCGTGCCGTACTGGGCGCTCAGGGCGTTGATCGCCTGCGACGCCGGGTCGGTGCCGTCGGTGGGGCCCGAGCCCAAGCTCAGGTTCACCACCTCGGCCTTGGCTTCGGCCGCCGCCCACCTCATGCCGGCGATGACGTCGTCGGTCTGGCCCGACCCGTTGTCGTCGAGCACCTTGCCGATGGCCAGCTTGGCGCCCGGCGCGACGCCCTTGTACTTGCCGCCCGACGCCGCGCCGGAGCCCGCGATGGTGGAGGCGACGTGCGTGCCGTGCCCGTTGCCGTCCCGTGCGCTGCCCGTGCCGCTGAAGTCCTGGCTGACGGTGACCTTGTCCGCCAGGTCGGGGTGCGTGCTGTCGTAGCCGGTGTCCAGCACGGCCACCGTGACGTCCTGGCCGGTGAGGCCGTTGTCCCACGCGGCGGGTGCGCCGACCTGGGGGACGCTGACGTCCAGCGCCGCTTGGACGCGCGCGTTGAGCCAGATGCGGCGGGGGCCACCCGCCAGTCGCGCCGCGCCCGGTTGGCCGCCGGTGACGGCCGACCAGAACCGGCGCGCGTCGGCCTTGCGCTCCGCGACCGCCGCCAGGCGCAGGTCGGGTAACTCCCGTTCGACCTGGGCGCCCTCGGGCGCGGTGGCCGCGGTCATGTCCGAGTACTCGACCAGGAGCGGCACCGTCTCGCTGTGCGCGTCGTCGTAGCGCTGCCGGACCAGTCCGGAGACGTTGAACAGCTCCTCGTCCAGCGTCCCGGACCGCACCAGCGCCGCCGCCACCTGCGGCACCACGTACAGGTCGGTCTCGCCGCCGCGGCGCTTGGCGTACTGGATGAACGCGGCGGGCCTGCCGCTCGCCTCGGGCTCGGTGAGCACCGACCACCGGCCCTGCGCGGTGCGCGAGACGAACACGCGGTGCCCGCTGACCAAGGTGACCCACTGCCCGCCGGACGCCGTCGCCGCTCCCTGCCCCGCGCCCGGCGATAACGGCACCGCCGCCGCGCTGCCCGCTCCCAGCGGCGCCGTCGCCGTCGCCGCGGCCAGCGCCGCGACGCCCGCGAGCAGCCGCACTCGTCGTTTCATGCGCACTCCCCATCAGTAGAAAGCTTGTGCCCCAATGACTCATGACGCCCGGGAGCGACTTGGCGTTGCCTGGGTCACGCGGGGAGCGGTTCGGCCTGGGTTCGGATTGCCGACCACCGTGAAGTTGTCGGGACTGCGAACCGAATGTGAGAGGTGCGGCGACCGGCGTGACCCGGCCGGTCGCCGCACCGCGGATCAGCTGCCGGCGATGGTGAGCCGGCTCGTCGTCAGGTTCGGCGATCCGGTCGCTGACGCGATGTCGTGGAAGGTGGTCCAGGCGCCGGTCGAGCGCTGCACCGCGTGGTACAGGCCGCCGTCGCCCCCGGTCACCACGGCGTGCAGTTCGGTGCCCACCTGTGCGATGACCACGGTGACGGCCCTCGTGCCGGTCGGCGGGGTGAACGGCACGTCCGGGGTCTGCTCCCACCTGCCGTCGGCGTGCCGGACGACGTACCGCAACGAGGTCTTGGTTCCACGCACGCCCCGTGCGCGCGTGTCATCGCATGAACTCGCGGTGAGAGCGGTGCGGCGACCGGCCCGACTCGACCGGCCGCCGCGGGCCGGATCGGCGCTGTCAGCTGCCGGCGATCGTGATCGAGAGCGGCCGAGGTGGTGATGAGCTGTTCGCGGCCAGCACGTCGCCGAAGGGCAGCCAGCGGCCGTCGCCGGAGCGGATCGTGTGCAGCAGTCGGTCGCCGTCGGTGGCGACCGCGACGTGCAGGACGCCCCGCGACGCGGTGATCGAGGCGCTGTTGACGGCGCTGCCGGGCGCGCCCGTCTGCGACGCGACGTTGGTGAACGTGGTCCACTCGCCGGTCGGGCGCTGAAGGGCGTGGTAGACCTCGCCGTCGCTGCCGATCACCAGGGCGTGCAGGTCGGAGCCGACCTGGGCGAGCTCCACGTCGGTGGCCGTGACCTCGGCCGGCGCCGGGGTGAAGGGCACGTCGGCGGTCTGGGCCCACGTGCCGTCGGCGTACCGGACGTAGGACGGCAGGATCCGCCCGCCGGCGGTGTCGTCGACCACCAGGCGCAGGGTGTCGCCGACGCCCGCGATCGCGGCGTTCATGGTCGCCGTGGTCGCGGCCGGGACGACGACCTCGCTCGCCCAGGTACCGTCGGCGCGCCGCACCGCGTGCTTCATGAGCTGGTCGTCGCTGCCGCGCCGCACCCGGTGCAACTCGCCGTTGACGGCGGCCACGGCCAGGTCGTTGGTCGACCCGGTCGTGCCGACCGGTCCGGGGGTCACCTCCGACCACGAGCCGTCGGCGTGGCGGATCCGGTGGTGCAGCGACGGCCGGTAGGGCAGGCCCGAGTAGTCCTCGTAGATCAGGTGCTCTTCGCCGTCGACGATGGCCGACACGAGTTGGCGCTGGGAGTGGTTCGTGCCGATGTAGCCGAATCCGGTCCAGCTGCCGTCGCCCCGGCGGACCGTGTGGGCCACGCCGGTGCTGCCCGGGATGCCGAACGTGGCCAGGTGGACGTCCCCCGGAACGTGCGCGGTGGTCGGCTCGGCCGGCGCGGTGGCGGTCAGCGAAGCCATGGTCACCGCCACCATCACCGGCAACCCGAGCAAGGTTCTTCTTCTGGACATCACAGCTCCCCCTGTTGACGCCCGCCCGTATGGCGGGCATCACATGCCTACCACCGGACGGGAGAAGTGATGGGGCGATTGGGGGAATCTCAGGTGGTCTCCAGGCAGCCCCGTTCGAACAGCCACCGCGCGGTCGCCTCGGCTTGGCGGGCGGGCAGGTGGGTCGACCAGGCGCGGAGCAGGTCGGACAGGGACGCGGTGCGGTCGAGGTAGTCGAGCAGCGGGGCGAGTTCGGTGTCGGCGACGTGCGCGACCGGGGTGGGCAGGGCCGGGTGGGTGAGGGCGCGGCGGGTGGTGACGAGGTCCCCGACCGGGCACGGGGTCGGCACGACGGCGGCGTCGGGGGACAGCCGGACCGGTCGGTGGAGGTGGTCGGGGGTCAACGGGGCCGGTGAGGTCGGTCGGTGGTCGGGGGGTGGCGCGGCTCGGCGTCGCCAGAACGGTTGGTCGCGGTGGGGTTGGTGGCGGTCGTAGTGGGCGGCGGTCCAGCCGGCGTGACGGGCCGAGGTCCGGTCCCGGCTGTCGCGGTAGAAGGCGAGGGCGGCGGCCCGGTCGCCGTCGGAGAGGACGGTGTGGACGGTGACGGCGGCGGCCATGGCGCTGTGCAGCGCGCTGTCCACCCCGGACGACGTCAGCGGGTCGAGGGTGAAGGCCGCTTCGCCGACCTTGACGCTGTCCTCGGTCACGGGGGTGTCGTCGCGGTAGGCGGTGGCGTCGCAGACGGCGACGTCGAGTGATCCCGGGCGGTCCGCGAACAGGCCGGTGCTGTCGAGGAGGTGGTGGTAGAGGCGCTCCGGGCGGTGGGCGCGGAGCAGGTCGGCGTCGATGAACGCCATGGCGCGGAACAGGCCGCGGGGCAGGGGCGCGCCCCAGCACCAGGTCCGCGGTCCCGTGCCGATGCGGGTCGGGCCGCCGCCTCGCCAGACGGCGTGCAGGGCGAGGGTCCTGGGCCCGGTGGCGGTGGTCGTGCCGCCCGAGACGCGGTGCCGCCCGCTCGCGTCCACCAGGAACCGGGCCCGGAGCGTTCCGCCGGGCAGGGGGACGTCCCAGCCCGCCCGGGTGCGTCGGGGGCGTCCGGCGCGGGCGGGGTGCCGGACCTCGACGCCGGCGGCCCGTGCGGCGGTGAGCAGGACGTGGTCGAACCGTCCCCGGTCGACGGTGACCGCCCGTGGATCGGGGGCGACCAGGTGGGTCGTGGTGTCCTCCCAGCGCACCAGGGTGCCACGCGACGGCACGGCGTCGTCGAGGGCGTGCCCGAGGTCCAGGAGGTCGAGCAGCGGCCCGACTCCGGGTGACAGCGCCTCGCCCACGTGCGGGCGGGGGAACGGGCGGCGTTCCAGCAGCACGACGCGGTGGCCGAGGCGGGCCAGCCGCAGCGCGCACACCGCGCCCGCCGGCCCACCGCCGACCACGCAGACGTCCGTCATCCGGTGAAGTAGTCGGGCCGGGCGGCGAGCAGGCGGCTGTAGACGGAGAGGCAGTGGTGCAGCCAGCCCCGGATGTAGTCGCACGCCGGCCGGCCGCGGCGGATCACCTCGTGGTGGCAGCCGCCGCCGCACAGGTACCGGGCCCAGCAGCCGTTGCACGGCTCCTGCCGGTGCACGTGGCGGTCGGTCAGCCACCGGGCGCGCTTGGCGTCGTCCACGCCGGTGGTCAGGTCGCCCATCGCGCCGTCGGAGTCGCCGACGAACCGGTGGCACGCCGCCAGGTCGCCGTCCGCGGACACGCCCAGGTAGCCCGCGCCCGCGCCGCACGGGTAGGGCCGGTGCGTGCCCCGGTGGATCTCGCGCAACGCGGTGACCAGGTTGGTGAACGGGTAGCGCTGCCCGGCGAGCACCCGGCGGACGAACTCCTCGCCGCACGCGGTCATCTGCTCCAGCATGACCTCCAGGTCCCGCGACGCCATCTCGCCGTGCCCGTTGGGCGAGCTGAGCATGGGTGAGAAGCCGACGCCGTGGAACCCGGCGGCGGTGAACTCCTCCAGCGTGCGCGGCAGGTCGAGGTTGAGCGGCGTGACCGTGACGCGGGCCGAGACCTGCATCCGGCGTTGCGCCGCCAACAGTGGCGCGACCCGGTCCATGACGCGCCGGTAGCTGCCGCGGCCGTCGCGGTGCGGTCGCAGCAGGTCGTGCCGAGCGCCGACGCCGTCGAGGCTGACCGTGACCGCGAACCCGTGCGCCTCGAAGAACTCGCCGTCCTCGGGCGTGAGCAGCGTGCCGTTGGTGGTGATGGAGAACGTGACCGGCGTCCCCGTCCGCCGCGACACCGCGACGGCGTACTCGGTCGCGGAGCGCACGACCGGCCGGTTGATCATCGGCTCGCCGCCGAGGAACGCGAGGTTGACGCGTTCGCCGGGGCCGGCGTCGCGGAACAGGGTGTCCACGGCGGCGAACGCGGTCGCCTCCGGCATGTTCTTGGCCGGACCGCCGAAGTCGCCCTGCTGCGCGTAGCAGTAGGTGCAGCCGAGGTTGCACTTCTGGGCGACGGCCAGCGACAGCGCCCGCACCGGCGGCGGGTCGGGCGCGAGGTCGTCGACCTGGCGCGGCGCGTCGAGGCCGAGGTCGGCCAGCAGCGAGTCCACCAGTCGTGGATCGGGGTCGCGGCGGGCGGCGTCGATCCGGTCGTAGAGGGCCTGGCCGACGCCGAACAGGCGGCTGCCGTCGGCGATGAGCACGCGTGGCCCCGCGTCGGTGCGGAGCAGGTGGACGTCGGGGTGGACGGGAACGGACTCCGCGAACAGCCGGGCGGCGGTCATCGGCCGTCACCGTCCGGCTCGGTCTCGCGGTACTCGGGCGCGTCCTTGCCGTCCACGATGAACCGCAGCTCGCCCTGCCAGTCCCGGAACAGGTCGTCGTAGCTGACCAGGCGGGAGTCGAAGCGGTTGTCCAGCACGTACTCGCGCGGCTCGCGGTCCTTGGCGAACCAGTGGTTGCCGGTGGTGGTGCCCGCGGCGGTGTCCTCGACGTTGACGTAGTCCGGTCGGCTGGCGGCCCAGTAGTAGCAGGCGCACTCGCGGTAGTCGTTCTGCCAGGGCGAGCACAGGCCGCGGGTCAGGTCGCCGGGTCCGGCCATCTCCTCGGCGATCACGGCGAGGTCGCCGCCGGTCGTCCCGCTCTTCGCGAACAGGGCCCGGACCTCCAGCTGCACCACCTCGAAGCGCGGGTCGGGCAGGGACGACGGCTTGCCGACCGGCTTCGACGCGGGGCCGCTGGTGAACAGGCACGGCACGGTCTGCCCGACGTGGTCGGCCAGCACGTCCGCCAGGGAGTTGGACCACTCCAGCATCGTCACGCCGTCGGGGTTGTCCGCCGAGGTCAGCCGGGACGACCCGCTGCCGGGGCGGGTCGGCCCGACCAGGGCGCCCACGACGTCGTGGTCGCCGACGGACAGCAGGCGGCGGCCGACCAGCCGTTCGTGCTCCGGGTCGGCGCCCACGACGTAGTTGTCCGACTCGTGCAGCTCGATGCCGACCAGGAGCCGGCGCCAGATGTTGCGGATGTCGAACTCCAGGCCGGGGAACGCGTTGGAGATCGCCGAGTCGGGCAACGTGCTCGGCGGGTTGCCCGCGGCGCTGTAGTGCAGCTGGGCGGTGAGGTTCATCGGGTCGATCCGGTCGTCGCTCATCGCGGTCCTCCGGGTTCGTCGGTGGCCTGCCGGAAGATCGCCTGCCGGGCGGCCAGGCGGACGAGGTTCACCTGGCGGCGGGTGAGGGCCAGCGACCGGCCGTCCGCGCCGCGCATCAGCGCCGGCATCTTGCGCCTGCCCTTGGCGGTGAGGTCGCCGACCTCGTCGTGGTCGCGCAGCACGTCGGCGAACCACGGCGCGGTGCCGCTGCGCAGGGCGGCGAGCACGTTCCGGTGCAGGGCGAGCACCGCGGCGGCGTCCACCAGGGACGGCGCCATGATCGGCTCGAACAGCCGGCCGGTGTCGGCGGTGTCCTGCCGCACCATCGTGCTCGCGGCGTCGACCCGACCGTCCACGGTGTTGCCGTTCATCACCTCGGTGTTCATCAGCCGCACCGTCTCCGTGGCGCGGCGGAGCACTTCCTCGGCCACGGCGCGCGCCTGCTCCAAGGTGTCCTGCCCGGTCGCGGCCGGTCCGTGCAACGCCTGGTCGAGCTCGTCGGCGACGGTGCGGATCGGGATGACGTCCGGCGCGTAGGCGGGCGGGCCCGCGCCGATGCGGCCGAACGCGGTCAGTTCCCGGCCGGAGACGTCGAGCGCGACGTGGACCAGGCCGTCGCACTCGTCGTCGAGGTAGCCCCGGCTGACCCAGGAGCCGTCCGGGCCGTCGTCGCCCGCGTAGATCTGCGCCGGGATCGTCAGCCGCGGATCGCCCGGCTGGTCGGCGTGGCCGCGCCACTTGCCCCTGGTGGCGTCGTAGAGGAAGTCGACGACGTTCGGGTCCGGGTCGGTGGGGCGGTCGGTGTAGGCGGAGCCGTAGACGTGGCCGGCGGCGGGCGTGAAGCGCAACCGGATGCCGGGGAACTCCGGCGTCGGCTTGAGGTAGCGGGCGTGGCCCAGCGGCAGGAACTTGTCTTCGAGGAAGTTCGCGCACACGCCCATCAGCTCGTGCGACACGTGGTCGCTGAACCACTCGGTGTCGGCGTCGATCCGGTCGTTGTCGTCGTAGGTGCGGCGCTGGATCTTGTGGTTGCCGACCCGGACGCGCCACCGCACGTCCTCGGGCGTGAGGCCGTTGTCCCGCAACAGGTCGACGGTCAGGGGCCGGAGCACGTCGTCGTCGGTGAGCGCCCAGACCTCGAGGAACGGCGCGACGGGCCGGACCTTGCCGTGCCCGTCGGTGAACCGGAGCGTCGCGGGGGTGTCGGCGCCGGTGATCGCGCCGGAGCCGGGGTCGACGTGGAACGTCGGCGCGGGGCGCAGCCGTCGTGGCCCCAGCGGCTCGGTCGGGTCGGTCTCGGCGGTGTAGTTGTCCATCGGCTCGGCGGCGCCGCCGAGCCGTGCGACGGCCAGCGGCGGCAGGACGCGCAGTTCCCGGATCGTCGTCATCGCGTGCACCCCTTGCGGCTGAGGACGTGCTCGATCTGCTCCAGCGCCCGCCGGTCGGACTCGCGCAGCGCCACCAGGTAGGGGTCGTCCGCGCCGGCCGGGTCGGTGCTGAGCAGTTGGTCGGTGAGCAGCTGGGACGCCTGCACGAGGTCGCGCTGCAGCAGCCAGCGGTCGTGGTCGTGGTGGGGCAGTTCGAGGCTGTACGGCATCTCGAACGGCGGCCCGGCCAGCAGACCGCCCGGCACGTCCTCCTCCAGGGGCCGCTCCACCAGGCGTCCGGCGACGGCGCGCAGGTTGTACATCTCGGCGAACGCCCGGTGCACCAGCGCGCCGCGCCCGGTGAGCACGCCGCCGTTGTCCACCGGGCCCGACAGCAGGAACGCGTGGGAGATGTCGGTGAGCAGCATCCGGTAGCGGAGGTTGAACAGGTGGCCCCACAGCGCGGTGACCGGGTCCGTGATCGGGTTGGTCGTCACCTCGGCGGCGGCGTACCCGACCGGCTGCGACTCGTTGAGCCGGTGCGCGGTCACCGGGTTCTGCGCGACCGGGCGCGACACCAGCGCCTGCTGGTCCTCGGGCAGCCGCGTCAACGCCCGGTAGATGCCGAGGAACCGGTTGAAGTGGGACGTCTCGTCCTGCTCGTCGGCGTCCGGCGCCTCGCCCTGCTCGCCGATCTCGTGCAGCGCCTTGCGCGCCGAGTCCCGCGAGAACACGCCGAAGACCAGCAGCTCGGGCGACTTGACGTCCGGCACGTTCCCGGAGTCCTGCCCGCGTTCACCGCGGGTGTACCCGCGGCCCCACTCGTCCCAGGACGCCTGGTACGGCAGCGTGTCCGCGTGGAACAGTTCGTCCGGGAGGAAGTCCTTGTTCTTCAGGATCGCGTCGACCCGGCCGTAGAGCGCGCCGACCCGGTTGACGTAGTCGCCCGACGCCTTGGCGGCCCTCTCCTTGATCGCCGTGGCCTCGGGACCGGACCAGGTGCTGGGGCTCTCCGCGACCACGTACTTGGCGAGCGAGTCGGCGCTCAACGGCTGGAGGTTGAACGCGAACGGGTAGAAGTCCGAGCCCCACGGGTAGTCCTCGCGGTCGAGGTTGATCGGGCCGCCCAGCACCGTCAGCAGGTTCTGCACGGTGAGGAGGTGGCCCATCTCCTCCTTCGCGATGCCGAGGATGACCTCCTGCCAGCCGCGCACGTCGTCGCGCAGCCCTTCGGGCACCTGCGGCCCGCCCATCGAGTAGGCGGCGAACAGGTACTGCACCATCAGCGAGTGCTCGATCTCGGCCGCGACGTGCAGCAGCATCACGGTGTAGTCGCGCCAGTTGAACTCCGGCGGCAGGACCGGGCGCTCCTCCTCCGCGTCGAGGGGCCCGGCCACCGACAGGACCGCCATGGCGGGCGCCCGGTCCTCGAAGAGCTCCGGCACCACCGAAGCGAGATGCCTGTGCACCCTCGACCGCATGTCCTACCCCCGTTTCCCGCGCGACTGTGTGGCGCACGGGCGAGCGTGCCGGCGTGCGGGCACCCGACGCCCCGGTCGCGGCCAACGCCAGCCGGGCCGGTGAAACCCGTCATCCGGCCGGGTCGCCCGTGCTGACGGACCGTCGCCGGTGACGTCGGCCGCCGCCACGGTCGGGCGACGTCCGTGACCGGTCGGTGGTGGTCAGCCGGGGCGGCGGCGCTGGGCCGGCGACATGGCCACGCCGGAGTCCCGCGCGTCCGGGAGCTTCTCCTCGTCCTCGGCCAGGCGGAGCCTGCGCCCGTCGAGGAACCAGTCGACGGTGAACTTCTTCGACACCGCGACCAGGGTGAACAGCACCAGCAGATAGGTGGCGAACCCGGCGAGCAGGCCGATGCCGTACGCGCCGAACAGGCGGCTGCCGGCGGGGAACAGCGCGAGCACCGCGCCGCCGCCGATGACCGCGACCAGCGCGCCGAGGTCGGCCAGCCGCACCCGGTCGGTCCGGTAGCGGTTGACGAAGTACAGGTTCCAGCCGAGCACGGCGCCGAACGCCGCCGCGCCCCACAGCTCCAAGGTCATGGTCGTCCCCTCACGCGTGCCCGGGTCGGCACCAGGTTCAGGTCGGCGGGCGCCAACGCGGTGTAGGCCAGGCCCAACGCGCTGCCGTCACGCAGCACCGCGCGCCGCGCCGCCGTCATCGCCTGCCCGACGGTGTGGCCGTCGCCGAGCAGCGCGGGCAGCAGGGTGTCGGCGAACCGGCAGGCCAGGCCCTCCCGGACGTCGACCTCCGTGCCGACGACGCCCGCCGCGCCTGCCCACAGCAGTCGCGGCGTGAGCGGGAACGCGTGGTCGGCGCCGGGCGCGACGGTGCTGCACCCGTTGAGCAGGACCAGCGGCATCGACTCCCACCGCCCGCCGAAGTCGTCGTCGAACTCGGCCGCCGTGAGCCACTCGCCGTCGCCGATCTCGACGTAGCCGAGGCCGCGGTCGTTCACGCCGCCGTGGCAGTACAGGTAGATGACGCTCGGCGCGACGCTGCGCAGGTGCTGGAGGAACGCCGCGCGGCGGTTGCTCTCGATCACCTGGACGTGCGGCAGGGCGTGCCGCAGCCCTTGCAGGTGGGTGCGTTGGGCGACGAACCCCGGGTCGTCCGCCCGGCCGAGCACCACGACCGGCGGGTCGACCGGCGCCGCCGGGTGGTCGGGCACCGGTACGCGGGGGTCGAAGGTCATCGGGTTGCCGATCGCGAACCGGAAGCCCCAGAACCCGGCCGGGCAGACGACGTCGGGCGATCCGGTCGCGCACCCTCCTCGTGCGCACCGGGGCGGGTCCGTGCCGTCGAGGTCGGCGAAGTACGCCTCGCACAAGTGGTACTCGTGGGGCTCCAAGCGGGCCAGCGGGAAGTCGTAGATCATCGCGGCGGGCAGCCACTCGGCGCTGCCGTCCGGGTGCACGACCTGGAGGTGCGACGACGCGGCGCGCAACTCGCGCCACGGCGCCCTGGGCTGCCTGGTGCGGGCCAGGGCGAGGTCCACGTCGGTCTGGAAGCGCACGAACACGTCACGTCCGTGCACGGCGGCCTCGCCGAGCAGCGCCGACAGCCGCTGCCGGTCCCAGCCGGCGTCGTTCATCGACCGGTAGATCGCGCGGGCGCCCTCCTGGAAGCGGGCCACGGTGTGCTCGGCGATCCGGGTCGCGACGGACGCGCCGGTGTCGCCGAAGTGCACGTAGAGCCCGTGCTGGTCCGGGCTGTCGTGGTTGACCATGATGCTCAGCGCGTGCGGGCGCCCGGTGGCCACGACCTCCGGGTCGAGGCTGAAGCTGCGCACGTAGTCCCGCACCGCCGACCAGCCACGTCCGTCTGCCACCACCAGGAACGACTGGAGCAGCGCGCCCCGGTGGTAGAGGTTGCAGCGCAGCCGCAGCGCGCCGGTGTCGGGCGCGGTGAAGCGGAAGGCCTGCGGCGGCACGGGCTGCCGGTCGACGGGCAGGTCGCGCGTCGGCCGGTCGCGCAGCGCGCCGGACTGGTCGAACACGGCCGCCCGCACGGTGGTCCGGCCTCCTCCCGAGGTGTGCAGCGCGCCGATGTCCAGCCAGAGGACGTACGCGTGGCCCGGTCGCAACGGCTGGTCCGTCGGCCACGCGCGCGCCCCCGGCGCGTCGGGTGCCAGCCACACGAGCACCGGTCGTGCCCAGGGCGGGCGGCTGGACGGCGGGCCGCGGACCAGCAGCAGGGCGAGCATGAGCACGCCGATGAGCGTGACCAGCAGTGCGGGCAGCAGCCATTCGCCACCGGAGAACGCCGTGCCCATGGCCGGCGGCACCCCGACCGCGGGTGGTGGGGCGGGGTCGGTGGTGAAGGGTTCCTGGCTGTCGTCCGGGATCGTGGCCACCTCGTACCGGGACGGCGTGATCGATGACTCAGAGACCGGCACGGACGACACCGGCCCGGACGACGAAGGCGGCGGCTGCCGTTGCCGCGACGAGGACGGTGCCGGGTCCGACGACGACGGCGACGATGACGACAGCGACGGTGATGACGACGGTGGCGCGGTCGACGACGTGACCGGCTCGACCACGACGACCGTCGCCAGCCGCGACCCGGTGGACGGCTGCCGGAACGCCGACGGCGGCCGGCGCCGTCGGGCACGACCCACGTCACGCCGCCGGACGGGATCACGTCCGCTCCGCTCAGGTCGCCGATCTTGGCGTAGGAGTTGTTGAGCAC
>NZ_JBEOVG010000145.1:0-15033 GCF_040295345.1 Actinosynnema sp. NPDC002837 | reverse complement strand
ACCACTCGGCCGGCTACCGCACCGTCGGCGTCCGCGAACGCATCGCCCGGCACCACGGCGTCTGGCGCGACACCGTCATGCTCGAACGCCGCGCCACCAGCACCCCGACCTGCTGACCCCGCGTGTCGAACGTTCAGGACCCCTGAACTCACCACTCAGGTCCGCCAGGCGGCCACGATCGTGTCCGCCGATGTGCGGCTCCGGGCCGGGCGGGTGACACTGGGCGCGACGTGATCCGTCTACAAGGGACGGTCGCATGCCGTTGCGCGCCGAGGCAGGTTTCCCCGAGCTGATCCGGCCCATGCTGGCCTCGCCGGGCCGACTCCCGCCGGGGCCCGGGTGGGCCTTCGAGTTCAAGTGGGACGGTGTCCGGGCGGTCACGTACGCGCGCGGTGGGCGGGTGCGGGCGATGACCCGGAACGACCTCGAAGTGTCCGGGACCTACCCGGAGGTACGCGCGCTGTCCGCCCTACTCGGTGATCACGACGCCGTGCTGGACGGTGAGATCGTCGCTCTCGGCGAGCGGAAGCAGCCGGACTTCGGGTGGCTCCAGACCCGGATGCACGTGGCCCGACCGGGTGGCGACCTGCTGGCCCGCGTGCCGGTCGTCTACTACGTGTTCGACCTCCTGCACCTGGACGGTCGGTCGCTGCTCGGCGCGCCTTACGCGGAACGGCGGCAGGAGTTGGTCGCGCTCGGCCTGGGCGGCGGGCCGGAGGTCCGGGTGCCGCCGTCGTTCGGCGAGGTGCACGGTGAGGACGTGCTCGCGGTGGCCGAGGACTACGGGCTCGAAGGCGTGGTCGCGAAACGGGTCACCTCGCGCTACGAGCCGGGGCGGCGCTCGGCGGCGTGGGTGAAGGTGCCGTTGGTGCGCACGCAGGAGGTGCTGATCGGCGGTTGGCGGCCAGGCGACGGTCGGCGTGCGGGCACGATCGGGTCACTGCTGCTCGGTGTGCGGTGTGACGACGGGGTGCACTACGTGGGCAAGGTGGGCACCGGGTTCACCCACTCGGCGTTGCTCGCCCTCGAGGAGCGGCTGCGGCCGTTGGAGCGCGCGGAGTCGCCGTTCGTCGACGCGGTGCCCGCCGATCACGCCCGCCGTGCGCACTGGGTGCGGCCGGAGCTGGTCGGCGAGGTCGAGTACCGGGCCTGGACCACCGACGGGCGGCTGCGGCACTCGTCGTGGCGCGGGTTGCGGCCGGACAAGGATCCCGACGACGTCCGGATGCCGACGCCGTGAATTGTCGGTGCTCCCTGTTAACGTCCGCGCCGATCCGATCAACAGGGGGGAAGGAACGGTGGAGGACGACGAGAAGTCGGCGCTGACGACGTTCTTGGACGCGCAGCGGGGAGCCGTGCTGGCGATCCTCGACGGTCTCGACGAGGAGGCGTTGACGACCGCGGTGCTGCCGTCCGGCTGGACGCCGCTCGCCCTGGTCGAACACCTCGGTTACGCCGAGCGGCACTGGTTCCAGGAGATCCTCCGGGGCCACGCCGACGCGTTACCGTGGTCGGACGACCCTCCGCCGTTCACCACGCCCCGGTCGTCGGCGGAGGTCTTCGCCTTCTACCGGGACCAGCGGGAGCGGTCGAACGCCATCCTCGCCACCACCCCGCTGGACACGCGCCCGGCCGTGCGGCATCCCGACCAGCTCGGCGACGAGACCACCGACCTGCGCCGGATCGTGCTGCACATGATCGAGGAGACCGCGCGCCACGCCGGCCACCTCGACGTGTGGCGGGAGCTGCTCGACGGCAAGACGGGCCTGGGACCGCGCTGACGCCGTACCCGACCACCCGCCGGGGAGGCGGGGTTGGTGCGGCGTTGCCGCCATCCGGGAGAGACGACCCGAGACGGGACCTGGTGGCGGGGGAGACGGGCGGGGGTCGAGTCGACACCGACGGGATCGCTCGCTGGGAAGGAGGATTGGAGTCGCACCGGCACCGTGCGAGACCTGTTGGCCGGCAAGGCGGGTGGGCGGCGCGCCGACGCCGAGCCGTCATCTCCGGGCGCGCCGGATCATCACCGTCGGCGCGATCGGGCCCAACAGGCGCAGCACGGTGGACAGCCGGGGTAGGTGGTCGGTTGGTTCTCGGACCCACCGCACCGGGCCGTCCGCGGTCACGCTGGGTGGCAGCGGCAGGTAGTGGCCGTTGTTCATCAGCCGCACGTGCGACGGCAGCACGGGTGTGCCGGCGTCGGCGGTGTCGACCAGGAACGCCCACAGGTCGGCCGACAGCGCCAGCGCGGGCAGCGCCGCTTCGACCTGCCCGCCGACGCGCGCGCTCACCAGCAGACCGCCGATGCCGCGCCCGGTGGGCAGGTGGACGTTGCCGTCCGCCAGCACCAGCGGCCAACGGCGGCCGATGGCCAGGCGTTCCACGGTCGCGTGCACCTGGTTGGCGTAACGGGTGGCGGCGCACGCCGCTGAGTCGTCCATGGATCCCCCATCCTCGGTGGTAGCCCTCGACAGGCGTTCGACGGCGGGGCCGATTCGGTTCGACCACTCGATCAGGTGACGGGCGGGCGGGTTCCGGAGGCGCGGCCTAGCGTGGCCGCGTGTCGGTGCGGATGAGCGAGTCGATCATCACGCTGGTGCTGTTCGCGCTGCTGGTGCCGGTGGCGGTGCTGCCGTGGGTGCACCGGCAGTACCGGCGCCACGGTCGGCTGCGCGGCTGGTCCGCGGTCGTGGCGGTGGCCAGTGCGCTGTACGGCTGCGCGCTGGTGGCGTTCACGCTGTTCCCGCTGCCGGACGTGACCGGCGAGTTCTGCACGAGCCGGTCGTTGCGCGCCTACTGGCAGCCCCGCCCGTTCGCGTCGCTGGACGACATCGCCGCCGCCGGCTACTCGCCGACCAGTCCCGCGTTCCTCCAGGTGGCGTTGAACGTGGCCCTGTTCGTGCCGCTGGGTTTCCTGCTGTGCTACCGGTTCCGGCGCGGCGTGGTGGCGGCGACCGCGATCGGGCTGCTGGTGTCGCTCGCGGTGGAGACGACGCAGGGCACGGCGGTGTTCGGCCTCTACCCGTGCCCGTACCGGGTCGCGGACGTGGACGACCTCATGACCAACACCGCGGGCGCGGTCGTCGGGTGGCTGCTCGCGCGGTGGGTCGGGCGGCGGCTGCCCGCGGCCGTGCCGGAGCCCGTGGCCGACACCGGGCCGCCGGGTCTGGTGCGGCGGGGGTTGGCGTTCGCGGGCGACCTGCTCACCTTGTCGCTGGCGCAGTTCGCGTGCCGGGCGGTGCTCGTGCTCGTCGGCGAGGGAACCGGAACGCCCGGGCTGACCAGGCTCGCGGTCTCGGACCGGTTCGGGGCCGCGCTCGGGGTGCTGGTGCCGGTGGTCGCCACGGTCGTCGTGCCGCTGCTGCGCGCCGACCGGGCCACGCCTGGCCAGGTCGCGTTCAACCTGGCCCTGGCCGACGCGCGCACGGGCGGCACGGCGCCGGCACGGGCGGTCGTGCTGCGGTTCGTGCTCTGGTGGCTGCCGGTCCTGCTGCTGATCTCCGCCGGGCACAGCGGGTTCGTGTTCTTCGCCGCCGTCGTGCTCGGCCTCGCCGCCCGCTCCCGCTCCGACCGCCGCAGCCTGCTGGGCCTGATCTCGACCACCACCACGATCACCACCGCCGCGCGCGCCGAACGCTCAGGTCGACCGCGTCCCTCGTCCAGGCCCCCCGAGTTCAACGCTCAGAACAAGCCGGAGCCCTGATTCCCGAGCCGCAGCGGAAAGGCCCGTGAGCCGGCACTCGGCTCACGGGCCCGTCCACTCGTCCACGCCGGATCAGAACGCCTGGTTCGCGAAGCCCTTCCGAGCCGCCGCGGACAGGAACGACTGCCACGCCGCGCTGCTGGTGTGCGGGTCACCGGTGGTCCCGAGCCGCGACTTCGCCGTGGTGAACGCGCTCTGCGTCTTCGGGCCCCAGATGCCGTCCACCACCAACCCGGAGC
Organism: Actinosynnema sp. NPDC002837; assembly: GCF_040295345.1. Classification (NCBI taxonomy): domain Bacteria; kingdom Bacillati; phylum Actinomycetota; class Actinomycetes; order Pseudonocardiales; family Pseudonocardiaceae; genus Actinosynnema; species Actinosynnema sp. NPDC002837. The sequence continues at coordinate 11,091 of NZ_JBEOVG010000145.1, read as the reverse complement.
TCATGAAGTTGTTGCACAGCGCCTGCACGAACTTCGTGTCGCTCTCCGACCCCGTCACGCACCGCACCGGCAGGCCGCCGAAGTCGGAGTGGATGTGGTCTTCGTGGGCGGCGTTGTACCAACCGTCCAACGCGAACCGGAACCGACGACGGCACACCGCGTCCACCGCCAGGTAGCGGCGACGCGTGGCGAGCGTGCCGGAGGCGTGGTCGCGGTCCAGCGGCGACGACACCTGCCCGCCGCTCCACCGCACGTGGTCGAGGTCCATCGCGGTGCCCGAGCCGTGCTCGCCGGGCTTGTTCACGTAGAAGCCGGCCGACACCAGGTACGTGATGCTGCCGTACGCCGACGACAGCGACCGCAGGTCCCGGATCCACAGCACCAGCGAGTCGTAGAACGCCTGCGTGACCTGCCAGTTGCGCAACGTCGTGTTGCCGCGGCCGGACCGCCAGTAGTAGACGGGGGTGCCGTCGATCCGCTGGAACGTGATCATCGGGTCGCCTCCGCGGTGATCAGCCGGCCGCCGGTGAGCCAGCCGGAACGGGTGCCCGCGACACCCAGCGCCTTCGCGTCCTGCGGCACGGCCGGACGGGTCCGGTCCGCGTCGAGCACGCCGGTGAGCGGGGTGGCGTCGACCATCTCGTTGCCGACCCAGTGCACGCGGCCGTCCACCGCGGCGAGGCCGCGCACGGCGACACCGTCCAGGCGGGGCCGGGTCGTCCAGGTGACGCCGTCGCGCGAGGTGTGCAGGACCGTGCCGGAGACGTCGACGGCCGCCACGACCCAGCCGTCGGGCGTCGCGGTGACGGCGGTGGCCGACAGGTCGTCGGTCCACTCCAAGCCGCGCACGGGCACGGTGTTCCAGCCCGACGCGGTGCGGCGGGCGGCGATGCGGACCAGCGAAGCGCGCTCGTGCTTGAGCACCGAGCCGAACGCCAGGCCGCCGCCGACCGCGGTGAACTCCGAGCGCACGCCGTGCAGGCGGCGGGCCTCGCGCCACGTGATGCCGTCGGTGGACTCCCAGATCGTGGCGATCGGGTCGCCGCGCAGCGCGCCGACCGCGTGGAAGGTGGAGCCGTCACGGGAGACGTCGACCAGGTCCGCGCCGGCGAGGCCGGTGGTGATGCGCACCGAACCGCCTTCGTCGACGACGGCCCACTGGCCGTTCTCCTCGGTCACCATGAGAGGGGTGCCGTCGGACGCGAGGAACACGCCCGCGGCTTTTCGGGGGTTGTCGGCGGCGCTCGACGCGGGTGCCGCAGCAGCCGCGTGGGCCGTCAGCGTGCTGGTGAGGGCCGCGGTCGCGGCGGCTCCCAGCACGAATGTTCGCCGATCGAGCACGTCAGTCCTTTCGAGGCAGGGGGAAGTGCTGACGTGGCACAGGGCCGGTTGGAAGTTTTCCAACCCACAAAGTATGGGTGACCCGCCGTTGCGGCAATGGCCCGTTCCGCCCAAAACCGTTGCCGTCCGGGCCGGAACCCACCGGTCGGTCAGGGCCGCTGGGGTACGATTCGCGGTGTTCGCGACTGGCGTGCCGAGGGTGGGAACGACCACCGGGGAGCGTTGAGCCGAGATGCACCGCGCGCCTGGGTGCTGCGGCAGCGCCCCCGCGCGCGTGGAGGTCGTCATGCACGAACCCGCGATCCCGTCGTTGACCGGAGCGGACCCCGAGGTCGCGCGCCTGGTCCAGGCCGAGGCACGCCGCCAGTTCGAGAAGGTCCGCCTGATCGCCTCGGAGAACTACGTCTCGACCGCCGTCCTCGAAGCCACCGGCTCCGTGCTGACCAACAAGTACTCCGAGGGCTACGCGGGCCGCCGCTACTACGAGGGCCAGCAGGTGATCGACCCGGTCGAGGAGCTGGCCGTCGGGCGGGCCAAGGCGCTGTTCGGCGTCGACCACGCCAACGTCCAGCCCTACTCCGGCTCACCGGCCAACCTCGCCGTCTACCTGGCGTTCCTCGACCCCGGCGACACCGTCATGGGCATGGCCCTGCCCGCGGGAGGGCACCTCACCCACGGCTGGAGCGTCTCCGCCACCGGCAAGTGGTTCCGCAGCGTCCAGTACGGCGTCACCAAGGAGACCGGCGTGGTCGACTTGGACCAGGTCCGCGACCTGGCCCGCGCCGAACGCCCCAAGGTGATCTTCTGCGGCGGCACGGCCATCCCGCGCACCATCGACTTCCCCGCGTTCGCCGAGATCGCCAACGAGGTCGGCGCCGTCCTCGCGGCCGACATCGCGCACATCGCGGGCCTGGTCGCGGGCGGCGCGCACCCGTCACCGGTCGGGCACGCCCAGGTGATCACCACGACCACCCACAAGACGTTGCGCGGACCGCGCGGCGCGATGATCCTCACCGACGCCGAGCACGCGAAGGCGATCGACAAGGCGGTGTTCCCGGGCCTGCAGGGCGGCCCGCACAACCACACCACGGCGGCCATCGCGGTCGCGCTCGGCGAGGCTTCGGAGCCGTCGTTCGGCCTCTACGCGCACGCCGTCGTGCAGAACGCGCGCGCACTGGCCGCCGCGCTGCTCGACCGCGGCTTCGACCTGGTCTCCGGCGGCACCGACAACCACCTGATCCTGGTCGACCTGACCAGGAAGGGCATCGGTGGCAAGCCCGCCGCCAAGGCCCTGGACCGGGCGGGCATCGAGGCCAACTACAACACCGTCCCGTTCGACCCGCGCAAGCCGTTCGACCCGTCCGGCGTCCGCCTCGGCACGGCCGCCATCACCACCCGCGGCCTCACCGAGGACCACATGCCGCAGGTCGCGGAGTGGATCGACCAGGCCGTCCGGGCGGCGGACGACGCGCAGGTGCTCGACCGCATCGCCGCCGAGGTCGCCGACCTGATGGCGGGCTACCCGATGCCCGGCTGGGCGTAGCGGACCACGTCGGCCAACCGCGCCACGTCCGCCCGGAACGTCTCGTGCCGGACGGTGACGTGGTCGGCGACCTGACCGGTTCCCGGCAGCTGGTCGACGGGCAGCACCGCCCCGTCGACCAGCACCGGGATCACCGGCACCGCGCGTTCCGCCGCACGTGCCACCTCGGCGCGCATCAGGTCGGTCGGCGTCCAGCCCGGCCCGACGACGGCGAGCAGCACGTCGCACTCGCCGACGTCGCCCACCACCGACCGGCCGAAGTCGTCCAGCCGGTCCGCGATGCGCCCGGCGAGGTGCACGTCGTCCGGCCGGCGGTAGCTGAGGAACAACCGCGCCACCGGGGACAGGTCGATCCCGGCCAGCGCGGCGAACGCCCGGTCCCGCACCTCGCCGGGGTCGACGCCGCACCGGGCCAGCACGTCGAGCGCCACGCCCTCGTCCTCCGCGAGCACCCCCAGCAGCAGGTGCTCGGTGCCGACGTGCCGGTGCCCCAACGCCAGCGACTCCCGCACGGCGGAGGCCAACGCCCGCTTCGCGCCGGGCGTGAACGGCAGGCGACCGGGCACGGGCACGACACCCGGCCGGGACACCTCCAGCACCCGCGCCCGGCACCCGGCCGGCGACACCCCCACCGACGCCAGCACCGACGCCGCCGCGCCGCCCTCGCCGACCAACCCGAGCAACAGGTGCTCGGTGCCGATGGCGGTGTGGGCGAACCTCCGCGCCTCCTGGAGGGCGATCACGGAGACCCGGCGCGCGCTCTCGGTGAACCGTTCCAACATCAATTCCTTCGCCACCGGTCGACCAGCCCCGGGATCAGGCTGTCCTCAGTCCATCGCACCGAGTTTCCGGGTGTTACCGGAATTTGTCAGTAGCCGCGCGCCTGCCCTCCGTCATCGCATCGCTCCCGCCGTGCGCGGTGTGGGGGACGAGGACCAGCTCCGCGTCCGGCCACGCGTGCGCGAGGTCGAACGGCGTGCCGATCAGATTCCCCAGGTCGAGCGTTCCTTGAACGATCACGCCCGGGATGCCCGCGAGCTTCCACGCCTCCTCCAGCACGATCCCCTCGCGCAGCCACGACCCGTGCGCCCAGTAGTGCGTGACGAGCCGGGCGAACGCCAGGCCGTGCTCCGGGTTCTCGAACCGCAGCCCGCCGGTGGACAACGGCTGCAAGGCGTCCTCCCACGCGCACCACTCCAGCGCCGCCCGGCGGTGCACGGCCGGGTCCGGGTCCAGGAGCAGCTCCAGGTACCCGGCCGCCGGGTCGCCGGACGGCGCCAGCTCGCGGAACCGGGCGTGGGCCTGCGGGAACATCGGCGCCAAGCCCGTGGTCAGCAAATCGGTCTCCGCCCGGCGCCCGGTGGCCACGCCCGCGTGCACCATCTCCGACACCCGGTGCGGGAACCGTTCCGCGTACACGAGGCCCAGCACCGAGCCCCACGACGCGGCGAACACCAGCCACCGGTCCACGCCCAGGTGCTCGCGCAGCTTCTCCAGGTCGCCGATCAGGTGGTCGGTGGTGTTGGTGGACAGGTCCACGACCGGGTGGCCGGCGTGCGGCGTGCTGCGCCCGCAGCTGCGCTGGTCGAACAGCACCACCCGGTACGCCGCCGGGTCGAAGTACTGCCGGGCACGGGGCGTGCAGCCCGAGCCCGGCCCGCCGTGCAGCACCACCGCCGGTTTCCCGTCCGGGTTGCCGCACACCTCCCAGTACACGTGGTGCCCGTCGCCGACGTCGAGCATGCCGTGGTCGTACGGCTCGATCTCGGGGTACAGCACGGTTCCTCCCTCGGGATACAACAGTGCTGTTATATTAGTGCTTACGGAATTGGCGGGAACATCGACCGCACGTCCGCGCCACCGACCCAGAGCCCGATCGCGAACGCCGTCGTCGCCTCCAGCAACTCGGCCCGCTCCAGCGGCCCGCCGTCCACCGGCACGCACCCGATCGACCGCACCAGTGCCCGCACGACGTCCAGCGCGTCGGCCGAGTCGCCGCACAGCGGCACCCCGAGCGGCCGTCCTTCGAACGTCAACGACGGCTGCCGCCACACGTCCACGTGGCAGAGGTTGAACGCCTTCACCACGTGCGCCCCCGAGACGGCCGCGAGCCGTGCGGCGGCACGCGGCTCGTCCAGCACGAACCGGCCCGGCACCACCGAGTTGGTGCAGTCGATCACCACCCGGCTCGGCGCGCGCCCGAGCACCTCGGCCGCCACCGCCGCCGGCACGGCGAGCAGCACCGCGTCCCCGAACGCCACCGCGTCCGCGGGTGACCCGGCGACGGCGCCGATCCTGGCCGCCAACTCCTTCGAGCGCTCCGGCGAACGCCCGCCGATCACCACCTCGTGCCCCGCCGCGACCCAACGGCCGCCCAGCGCGTCTGCCATCCCGCCCGACCCCAGCACACCGATCCGCACGCTCTCTCCCTAGGTCCAAGTGATTGGCTTGAGCCGACGCTAAAGAGCCCGACGGGCACCAAATGGTGTCCACGACCCAGGGGGCCGCTCGTGGACTTCCTCGCCGACTGCCGCGCCAGGCAGGCGTTCGACCTGCTGGCCAACACCTGGAACCCCGTGGTGCTGCACGCGTTGCGGCACGGCCCGCGCCGGCCCGCCGAGCTGCGGCGCGCGATCGGCGGCATCCGGCCGAAGGTGCTCACCGAGACCGTGCGGCGGTTGGCGGGCGCCGGGCTGGTGGTCCGGACGGCGTCGCGCGACCGGGTCGAATACGGGCTCACCGACCTCGGGCGCAGCCTGCTCGAGCCGATCGACGCGCTCGGCCGGTGGGCGCACGAGCGGGGTGACGAGGTCCGGCTTGACGACTGAAGCAAAACAGTGTTTTATAACGTTGTTGTGTAACGCTGTTCTGCGAAGGAGGTCGTGATGGGTCCACGGGCCGGGTTCGAGAGCCTCGACCGGGAAGTCGTCGTCGACCTGGAGGTGCGCGGCGAACTGCCGCCCTGGTTGGCGGGCACGTTGGTGCGCAACGGACCCGCCAAGTTCGAGACCGACAAGGGCTCGTTCCGGCACTGGTTCGACGGCCTGGCGATGCTGCACCGCTTCGGGTTCGCCGACGGGGCCGTCACCTACCGCAACCGGTACCTGGAGACGCCCAGCTTCCGCTCCGCGCGCGACGACGGCCACATCGCGTTCGGCGAGTTCGCCACCGACCCGTGCCGCTCGATCTTCAACCGCTTCTTCACCCACCCCGGGCTGCGCCGCACGTCGAACGCCAACGTGAACGTGACCTCCGACGGCGACCGGGACTTCGCGCTCACCGAGACGCCCATCGCGGTGGAGTTCGACCGCGAGACGCTGGCGACCGTCGGCCTCGCCGATGACGACGACGCGATCTCCGGCCACGTCACCACCGCGCACCCGCACCGGGCGCCGCTCACCGGCGACCTGGTCAACTACGTGCTGAAGTTCGGCCGGCGCAGCGTCTACCAGGTCTACCGGCAGCGCGGCCAGGCCCGGGAGCTGATCGCCTCCCTCCCCACCGACCGCCCGGGCTACCTGCACAGCTTCGCCGTCACCGAGCGGCACGTCGTGCTGGCCGTGTTCCCGTTCGTGGTCAACCCGCTGTCGCTGCTGCTGCGCGCCAGGCCGTTCATCGAGAACTACCGGTGGCGGCCGGAACTGGGCACCCGGTTCGTGGTGCTCGACCAGCGGGACGGTTCGGTGGTCGCCGACGAGCGCACCGACGCGTTCTTCGCGTTCCACCACATCAACGCCTACGACGAGGACGGCCGGGTCGTCGTGGACGTCGCCGCGTACCCGGATGCCACCGTGGTCGACGCGCTGTACTTGGACAACGTGCGCGGTGAGGGGGAGTTGCCGCTGTCGTTCCCGACGCGGTACGAGGTCGACCTGTCCGGCGGCGGCATCCGGTCGCGGCGGCTCGCGTCGGACTCGCTGGAGCTGCCGCGCATCGCGTACGGATCGCACAACGGCCGCGACTACCGGTACGCCTACGGCGTCGGCTCCCGCGACAACGGCACGCGCGACTTCCTCAACCAGCTGGTCAAGGTGGACGTCCTCAGTGGACGGACGAGCCGCTGGCACGAGCCCGGCCGCTACCCGGGCGAGCCGGTGTTCGTGCCCGCGCCCGGCGCCCGTGCCGAGGACGACGGTGTGGTGCTGTCAGTGGTGCTCGACGGCTCGGCCGGGCGGTCCGGTCTGCTGGTGCTCGACGCGGCCACGTTCACGGAGGTCGCGCGGGCCGACGTGCCGCACGCCATCCCGTTCGGCTTCCACGGTCAGTTCACGTCGCGTCGACCGTGAGCACGCAGCCGTCGGGGTCGACGTGGGGCACGTCGGGCTCGTCGAACCAGAGGCCGCCGTCGCCGAGGTAGCGGAACCGGTGCGTGCCGGGGGAGAGGATCACGGTCACCGTGCGCGTGCCGTCGCGGCGGGGCACCAGCTCGTGCACGCCGGGGGTCCAGTCGTTGAACGTGCCGACCACGCTCACCGGCCCGCGCGGCTGGTCGAGGGGCAGTGAGAAGGTCACGCGGCGCTTCGGGCCGAACAGGCGAGTGCTGCGGAGCATCGTTCTCCCTCGCGAGTCGATCTTGCCATGCCTTCGGGGCCACCAGCGTCGCCGTGCCGTGGCAGCGTTTCAAGCCGGCGCGCCTGTTCGAAGTGGACGGTCACCCATCGGTGTGATGCTCCTGGGTCCCTCGCCGCGCCTCCGCCGCTGAACTGCGCATTGTGGAGCGTGCCCGACCACTGTGCTCTCCCGCCCTTTGGTGGACGCCACCCGGGAAACCGTTGCGACTCTTGTGGCGACAGCCGCTCCAACCAGGCACAATGGACCGACAGGAGTCGCCACCGCACCGGCATCGGAGATCACTCCAACGGGCGAATGAAGTGTCAATGGGCAACTTTTCGAGCGCGAGCCGCGTTGCCGGGAAAGAAGGAGGCGGCACGGCGCGGCGGACCCCGTGTGCACGGCGGACGCACGGGCTTGAGGAGGTTGAGGTCGAGGCGGGGCAAGGATGAGGCGGTAGGAAGGCGGCCGGTCGGTGGACGAGGCCCAGCATCGAAGGGCTGCGACCACACCCTCCGCCACGCCCGGTCGTGGGTCGACGGCCGGCGCCACGACAGCCACGAGCGCCACGGGCGGGAGAGTCAGGGGCGCGAGCGGCAGGGCGGGGATGGCCAGGATCGCAAGCGGCAGGGGCAGGAGGGCAGGGGCGTCGAGCGCCAGGGCCTCGAATGGGGTCGGCTCGAATGGGGTTTGGTGGCCGAAGGGTTGGCTGAACTCGGCGGGTACTGCGATTGCGAGGTCGTCATGAACTGCGACCCGGAGGAAGTGTTCGGGTAGGCCGATCGATCCGCCACGGCGACCCGCGGCCGCCCGCGATCCGAGACGGGTCGCGATTCGCGGCTGGCTGGGCACGCGTGGAGATGGCGGTGCGGTCGCGGGCGTGGCGGTGCGGGTGGGGTGCGAAGGGCGTTTCGGGGCACGACACGGGCGCTGGAGTGCGGGTGCTGCGGTGGCTGGCGGCGTTCGCGTTGGGGGATCGCGTGAGGGACGAGGCGGCGGCTGGGCCGTGCGGTGAAGGTTGCCTCGTGAGGGAAAGGGGGAGTGTTCACTCCTTCCCACTTCAACTTATAGCGCACAGGGGGGATTGCGGCAAGACCCGGGGGTTGCCGCAGAATCGCTCGCCATAGCCAACAAGCTGCGGTGATGGGGGAGCGGTATGGGAGCGGCAGGGGTGGGTCGGCGGCAGGGGTGGATTCCGGAGGGCCAGGGTCCGAGTGGCGGGGGCGAGTGGCGGTCGGGGGTCGTGTCGACGGTGGGGGCGGGGTGGGGAGAGCGGGATCACAAATGGTGCACGGTCTGCAAAGTTGCAGTGAGTGCAGGTTTTTACTTAGCCTGATCGAGTGACCACGCAGGCGGCCGAAGGGCTTCGCGACCGCAAGAAGCGGCAGACCCGCAGGGCGTTGGGGCAGGCGGCCGTCCGCCTGGTCGCCGAGCACGGCCTCGACCACGTGACCGTCGAGGACATCAGCGCCGCCGCCGACGTCTCGCCGCGCACGTTCTTCAACTACTTCGCCGGCAAGGAAGACGCCGTCCTCGGCCCCGACCCGGAGGCCGGTCCACGCGTGCGAGCCCGCGTGCTCGCCCAACCGGCGGACCTGTCCGCGGCCGCGGCGGTGCGCGAGGCACTCCTGGCCGAAGTCGCGGCGGAGTTGGCGGACGACCGCGAGCTGTGGCTGCAACGGATGCGGGTGGTCCAGCAGCACCCCGTGCTGCTGGCCAGGCTGTTCTTCGGCGGCGAAGCCCTGGAGCGCGACCTGGTCGCCGGCATCGCCGAACGGGTCGGCCTGCCCGCCGACGACACCTACCCGCTGCTGCTCGGCGCGGCGGCGGGTGCGGCGTTCCGGGTGGCGGTGGCCCGCTGGTCGAGCACCGCCGCCCCGCTGCACGACCTGCTCGCCGAAGCGCTCGACCTGATCGCCGCGGGTCTCGCCGACCCGCCCCGCCACCACCGCGGCTGAACCACAGCCGAACCGCGGTCGCGCAAGCGCCGCGTCCGAACACCGCGTCACAGTCGCAGACAAACTGGGGGATCCGATGTCCACCGAAACCGGCACGACTTCGCGCCGGGACGTCGTGCAAGCGATGTCCGGCCTCATGCTGGGCATGTTCATGGCCATCCTCGCGTCGACCATCGTGTCGAACGCGTTGCCGCGCATCATCGCGGACCTGCACGGTTCGCAGTCCGTCTACACCTGGGTCGTCACGACCGAACTGCTGGCCATGACGGCGACCGTGCCGCTGTGGGGCAAGCTCGCCGACCTCTACAGCCGCAAGCTGCTGATCCAGCTCTCGCTCGGCCTGTTCGTGGTCGGCTCGCTCATCGCGGGCTTCTCCCCGAACGTCGAGGTGCTCATCGCGAGCCGCGTCGTGCAGGGCCTCGGCGCGGGCGGCATGACGGCGTTGGCCACGATCGTGATGGCGGCGATGATCCCGCCGCGCGAGATGGGCCGCTACGCCGGCATCTTCGGCGCCGTGTTCGGCGTCGGCACGGTCGCCGGCCCGCTCATCGGCGGCGTCATGGTGGACACCTCGTGGCTGGGCTGGCGCTGGTGCTTCTTCATCGGCGTGCCGTTCACCCTCGCCTCGATCTTCCTGCTCCAGCGCACGCTGCACCTGCCGGTCGTGCGCAAGGAGGTCATGATCGACTACCTGGGCGCGGTGCTGATCGTCGGCGGCGTCTCCACGCTGCTGGTGTGGTCGACGCTGGCGGGCCACCAGTTCGAGTGGGCCTCGGCGTGGACCGCGCTGCTCGTGGCGGTCGGCGTGGTGCTGCTGGCCCTGGCCGTGTGGGTCGAGTCGCGGGCGGCGGACCCGATCGTGCCGTTGACGATCTTCGCCAACCGGACGGTGGCGCTGACCACGTTGGCCAGCGCGCTGGTCGGTGTGGCGATGTTCGGCGGCACGGTGTTCCTGTCGCAGTACTTCCAGATCGGCATGGGCAAGACGCCCACCCAGGCCGGCCTGATGAGCCTGCCGATGATCTTCGGCCTGCTGGTGTCGTCGACCGTCGCCGGTCAGCTGATCACCAAGTGGGGCAAGTGGAAGGCGTTCCTGGTCGCCGGTGGCGTGATCATGGTCGGCGGCATGCTGCTGCTGGCCACGATCGACGCGAACACCAGCGTGTTCATGGTCAGCGTGCACATGGCCGTGCTGGGGATCGGCGTCGGCATGCTCATGCAGAACCTGGTGCTGGCCGCGCAGAACGACGTGCCCGCCCGCGACCTCGGCAGCACGACCTCGACCCTCACGTTCTTCCGCAGCCTGGGCGGCGCGATCGGCGTGAGCGCGTTGGGCGCGGTGCTGGCGAACCGGGTGACCGCGCTGAGCGAGGAGAAGTTCGGCCCCGCGCCCACCGGCGGCGAGGCGACGGTGCCCGACCTGGCGCTGCTGCCGGAGCCGGTGCGGGTGATCGTGCGCGAGATCTACGCCACGGCCACCGCCGAGCTGTTCCTGATCGGCGCGCCGATCGCGGTGCTGGCGCTGGTGGCGGTGCTGTTCATCAAGGAGAAGCCGCTCAAGACGCTCAGCGGTGACGAGCGGTTGGCGGCGGAGATGGCCGCCGGGCACTGACCCCGCCACCAGGCGCTGACCGCCGCAGGGCGTCGGCGACCAGCGCGGAACAAGACACGGTGTCGCACTTGTCCGGTCGGGATCCG